>JAFDEW010000507.1 GCA_019310125.1 Deltaproteobacteria bacterium
TATTTTTAACGACAAAGGCATCCCTATATTTGATCGATCTACCCTAAGTTATTTGACAAAACTATATCCGGAGCTTGACGATTTTGACAACATCACCGTAGGAAGTGCGGCGGTTCTCCAGCCGGGGCTGTTTCAAGATGCAGATGAAATTGTGGAGGTCCGGGGAGATGCCGGATGCTTCGAATATCAATACCCGGCAGCGCCGGAGTACTTCATGGGCAGAAAACCTTTGCTTAATAAACTCGATTCCTTTGCCAAAGAACTCATAAATAAAAACACGTCCCGTCGCGGCATTTTATTTGAAGGTCCTTCAGGATTAGGAAAAAGTTCGGCAGTCCTTGCAAGTGTTAACCATTTGCAAAAAATGGGACATTTTGCGGTTGCCATAGACTCACGCACCGCATCGTCTTCAAGGTTCCTGCCCGGTATAATAGACTATATTCTCAAAAAATTCGGAGACTTTGGCGGTATATTAACGGAAACGGATTGTCAAAAATCCGCGACAGGGTTTGACCGATCGGTAAAAGCAATTTTTGACATCGGGAAACTTCTCGAATCCCATAACAAACTGTTGTTCATTTTTTTGGATCAGTTCGAGAACGTTTTTCTTCTGCCTAAACAGACCCACTTAATTCTTTGTTTCTCTTGGAATAAGGATCTTCTTTTATCGACCCATGCCCTTTCTGATGATCTGATCCAAGTGGTTAGGGAAAACAGCAACAACATGATCCTGAATACTTTTTCCAAAGCCGAAATTGATTTGTTTTTAAAAAAGCTCAGTAAGGATTTGGATGAAGCCTTAACAAAAGATCTTCACTCTTTCCTCGTGGAATTTTCACAAGGATATCCCTGGCTGCTGAAATTACTTTGCTTTCATGTTAAAGTTGCTCGGGAATCCGGATTCCCACAGTCAAATATTGCCGAAAATCTTATGAGCATTGAAGAACTTTTCCAGCATGACTTACAGAAGCTGTCAAATAAAGAGAGCGTCTCATTACTTGAGATTGCCGGATCCGCGACAATGCGTCTTTCAGAATCAAGACCCATAGTTGAGCCTCAAATTGTACAAAATTTAATCCAGCAAAGGGTGATCGTAGCCATCGGCAGCACCGTGGACGTTTACGGAGATATTTTTCGCGATTATCTGAACGCGGATGTATTGCCCCATTGGGATAATTATATCCTGGGTTCCAGCTCCGAAAATGTTATAAAGGCGGTAAAAATCCTTGATGCAGCCGGCGGCACATTGGATGTTTCCGATTTTAACAAACAGACCGGGTTGCCGGAAAAGCTTTTTTACAGGATTGTAAAAGATATGGATTTTCTTGGGCTTGTCAAAATCATAAAAGGCAACGCCTCCTTGCAAATCAAACTTCCCTCACCGCCCCGTGACAGTGAGGGTGTATTGCGAACTTATTTGAAAGACAGACTCAAAGGCAACCGCCTGGTCAGGCGGCTTTTGAAGACTCTAAAAGAGAAGAATGCTCTGGCCATAGATAATATTGCCAAACTGCTTGAGACTTGGTGCGCTTATATTTTGGCAACAAAACAAGGTTGGATAAGGTATGCCCGTATCCTGGCACAATGGATGGATACCGCCGATCTGGCGCTTCTGGACAAAAAAAATCGAAAGCTCATTTGTTTTGACCCTGAAACAGAAATCCGTGAGCGTCACCTTTTGCTGCCTAAACGACGGGGAGCTAAAATTCCGCTGATTCAGTATTCCCCTGTTGAAGATGTCGCCATCAGGCTTGTTCGGGCTCTTCATGGGAACGGGAGGGTTAATTGGACAGACCTGAGCAAAAGCACCATCTTTAGGGCCCTTGCGACATTGGAAGATTTGGGCTTCATTACTCGAAAAACGCCATTGATAAAAGTGCTGCCCAAAGCAGAGGAGTTCGTCTCAAATCCGGATACACGCGCGCTCTTGTTCGCACAAGGTGCATTGCAATTAACGTCATTTTCAAGCTTTATAAAAATACTTGAATCCCATCAGGTTAAGGGAAATACGCTTTTAAAGCTTGGTCTCGAACTTGGTGAGAATCTTGGCACAAACTGGAAGAACAGCACTGCCGAAACCATGGCCAAAATCATGCTGGATTGGGCCCGTCATGCAAAACTTGCACCCGGTGTTTTTACTGAAATTCGAAAAGGGCCGATAACCGGCTGGAAAAAGAAAGAAGATCGTCAGATGAGTCTTTTC
>JAFDEW010000170.1 GCA_019310125.1 Deltaproteobacteria bacterium
AGCAGGTCCCAAGGGTTTGGCTGTTCGCCAATTAAAGTGGTACGTGAGCTGGGTTTAAAACGTCGTGAGACAGTTTGGTCCCTATCTTTCGTGGGCGTAGGATATTTGAGAGGATCTGTTCCTAGTACGAGAGGACCGGAATGGACGAACCAATGGTGTTCCAGTTGTCGCGCCAGCGGCATAGCTGGGTAGCTAAGTTCGGAATGGATAACCGCTGAAAGCATCTAAGCGGGAAGCCGACCTCAAGATAAGATATCCCTTAAGTATGGAAACATACTTAACTGAAGACCCCTTGAAGACTACAAGGTTGATAGGCCAGATGTGTAAGTGCGGCAACGCATTTAGCTTACTGGTACTAATAGGTCGTGAGGCTTGGCCACAAAACAATTTACATAATTGTCTGAACATTTTATGTGCTCATATCCAAATATTTGCTGTATTTAAAGTTAAAGTTTTTTCGGTGGCAATAGCGAAGAGGAAACACCCGTTCCCATCCCGAACACGGAAGTTAAGCTCTTTTGCGCCGATGGTACTGCTCGGGAGGCTGAGTGGGAGAGTAGGACGCTGCCGAAAAATTTTTTTGTCCCGGAATCACACATTATAAGGTTTAAGTGATTCCGGGTTTTTTTTTGATAAAAACTATGTAGTTCCGGCAGGCTTTTCCTTTATCAAAGGTCTCGAAGCGCTTGGGAAGTAAAGCGCTCATTAAGATCTGAGTCTTATTTTTCTAAAATAAAAAAACGAACTGGAAATTATCAGGATCAGAAAAATCAGCGTGGGTGCCGCACCCATATGGAGAAGCATCCAGCTGAGACCTATCAGGGGTATAAGACTCCAGCGTACAATCGTCCGCAAGATGTCGTGGTCGACGATAAACTCAGCCACAGGTGGGGAGTACCTGTAATAGGTTTTCACAAAAGCACGGCCGATTTTAAAGGGCATAAGATAAAGGTCGCGAAATCGTCGTAAAAGCCGCACATGTTTCTCAAATTTTGAACCAAAAGCCGCGGTAGCGATAAAACATCCACTGCCGCCACCACTGCTTGAGCCAGTAACCGTGTATGAGCTTCCCCCAGAGGCTGCAGCAATTCCGCCCGGATCCACAATCACCCCATTGGCCACTCCGTCGCTGTCGCCATAACCGCCATCTTTAACTTCCAGAGTGACAGATTGTCCGTCGTTATTAAAGGTAGTGTGTTCTGAATAGTCATGCCAGCCGTTGATTGTATCGTATTTGAAGATCGTATCAGACGAGAAAATCTCTCCCGAAAAATATATTTTCAATATGGCTGTGTCGCCTGGCTGGTTAACGCGCAACCGATAGGAAAAAAGGCCGAAGATGAGATCCGCCGGTCTGTTAACCGTGTCGGAAATGGTTTCAGGATCAATGAGTTCCAGGGTTTCAATCTCGCTGACGGAACTCGATACTTTTTCGATCCCGATATAGTTTGAACCATCAAATGCTTGAACGCATTTGATGATCTGGGGCTGATAGATGTCGGAGATACCGTCGAGATTGAAATCCACGGAGTCATCCACCTCGTCAGCATCAGGAATGCCGTTTGAGTTGAGATCTTCGAAAAAGCAAGCGGTGGTGAATTCAACAGTGCCGGACCAATCCGAGGCTTCAGAATAGACATCGTAAAATCGGACACGCACGTAATATCTCTGGTTTGATATCAACACCATGTGGGGAACTGAAAACGTGGTTAGATAGGTATCGCTGGTATCATCCACAACAAGGGATGAGAAATCGCTCTGGTCACTGATCTGCCACTGGCTTTGTCCGTGAGAGTCGTCGTTTGGGTCTGAAAAGGATTGAGTTGTTATATCTAATGGAATATCGATTTCATCCTGACCAGTCTCAGGATATACGATGATTGGTGCACTTGGAGGCAGATTTGATGGAGGAACATCTACTATTGTAATTGTTTTGGTCGCTGTTTTTGTCACTTGGCCGAAAGTGTAGCTGGCCTGAATGATCACCCCCACATCGTTTGAAACTTCTGAGGAAGTCAGCACGCCACTGCCGTTGATGGAGGCATAGGGAGAATCTTCGGTCCAATCGGCGCTGTCCGTTACCGTCTGGGTGCTTCCATCGCTGAACCAGGCTGTGGCCGTGTACCCGGTACTGCTGCTCTCGCTTACTGAATTGTTACCGCTGATGGACAGACTGCTGAGTGTTGCGACTGACGGGGGTTGATAAGATACTTCATTTGAGTAGCCGCTTTCATTGCCGTCTGTGTCGTAGGCAGTCAGCACAAAATAGGTGGTTTCAGTGTCACTTAAGCCATGGATTGTGTATTCAGGAAATGCGGGATTGTCTAACTCTGATAGAGGCACTTGGATCGGTGAGTTGCCTTCAACAGCTCCTGTACCGTTATATGGGGCGCCGGAAGCGCCGGTTTTATAGTAAATAAAGTAGCCGCCGAGATCCGCCTCACTGTTGCTACCCCACGCCAGAGTGACATCTGTGGTATAGGCTGCATAAATTGAAGGCGGGAAAAATAGGCTTAAAGCAGATATAATACTTATGAAAGCACAACATATTATATTGAATAAACATTTACTACTTAAACTTCTATCCATAACAGGCGCCTCTTTTTCTCTATGATGGATAACTTCATATAGAGAAAGGCGCCAAAATAGTTAAAGGTAGAATGTCTTATGCTGTAAATGTGATGACTTCTACAGGTATTCGGCAGCCCGGCTGTCCTGGCTTTTTAAGCTTTAGACCCGTGGCTTTGCGTCCCCGCTTTTCAACGGGTTTGCCCTTTCGCTCCCTAGTGTTATCCAATATCGAGAGGAAATTTAAAATTAATCTATTAATCTATTTAGATTCTTAATAAAAATATATTGTTAACTTCTAACAAGACAAACAGGATTAAGTTAATATTCTGAGTATGTTACCTCCTCTATGACCCGATGGGGCGTTGAGTCTTTTTCATGGGGGTACACCCTATTTAACCCTTGTTGATCCTGATCAAATACATGCAAATAATATGCCTTTGGGTTGTATGAGACGGGTTTAAAAACTCGTCTATATATAGCGGCCTTTTATCCAATATAAAAAAAACAATAGGTTGTTAGAATTAATCTTACAAAAGAGCTTATTTGTTGAGATGGTTTTTAATGATTTTATAGGAATGTATTACGAGCTTACGATTTAATTGTGACAAAAATTGTTCGATTTTTTGACAAAAATCAGTAGGGATGTGATTCTTTGTATAAACGTAATTTGACTTATATGGAACTTTCACGTAAAATTTTAAAAAAAATCCCTGTCTTCTAAAATCTGGATACCATAAGCTGGGGGTATTTAAAATTTTATTTTCATAAGTTATTAAAATTCCCAAACGTAGAAGGTTTAATATGTTTGCCCGCGGTTTAAAAACAAATATTGCTATTCATCTAACTATCCTCTTAGTGTTGGCCATGATTTTATTAGATTTTGTAATGATTATAACCGCACGAAGGGACCTCCTTGGATCTGAAATTTCAAGAGGATATACATTTATATCAGGAGTGGAAGCCAATATAATGTTTTTCCCGGAATCGGACACTATCACAGCGAACTCAGATTTTAAGGATGATTTTGACAGGAGGTTAAAAAATACAGGATTTTCTTGCGCAATCATTATGGATGCAAAGAAAAATCGAGTATATTCCAATGGGGAAAATTGTACCTTGCATGATGAGATTGAGACACTTACAAGACAAACAATTCGGTCAGGAGATAAAGCCACCCGATTTTTGGGGTCAACTTGGGGGGTTTGGGGGAAGCAAAGCCAGGATGTGATCATATCAGCGCCTTTGCTCAGGAATGGAAGTATCGTTGCAGGGATAAGTATTGTTTTACCTCTTAAAGGAATCCATAAAACATTGAGACGGACACAATATATCTTATTGATCTATATCTTTATCAATACATTTGTTTTTTCTTTTATCGGTTTTTACCGTTTATCGAGGATTATTGTGAAACCTTTACAGCGGCTGGTAAAGCGGGCTGAAGAATACCGAGAAGATGATGAGATGTTTTTCCTTTATGAAAAGGAAAATAATGATTTCAGCAAATTATCCAAGGCGTTAAACAGCATGTTGAAACAGATTGCCGATGATAAAGAAAGACTTCGGACCACGGTTATGTCCCTCGAGAAGGCGAATACTGATTTAAAACAGGCTCAAAAAGAGATTATTCAAGCGGAAAAATTGGCATCTGTCGGCAGATTATCTTCAGGAATTGCCCATGAAATGGGAAACCCCATAGGTATTGTTGTGGGGTATTTGGAATTGCTTAAACAGAACGATATTTCAGAGGAAGATAAAAAGGAATTTATTCTACGTACAGAAAATGAAATAAATAGAGTAAATACTATTATCAAGCAGCTCCTTGATTTTTCAAGGCCTTCGAGTGAAGATTTGAAGGCTGTTTCAGTGCACTCCATCATCAGAGAGACGGTTGATGTATTTAAATTTCAGCCGTTGATGTCCAATATCGAATTACATCTTGGCTTGATTGCGAAAAACGATAGGGTGATGGCCGATTCGAATCAATTGAGACAGGTCTTTTTGAATTTACTTATTAATGCTGCCGATGCTGTTTCGTCCGTTGGGGATCATTTTGAAGGTAAAATATCGATAACCAGCGAGGTGGTACAGAATGTCCCCGCTGAATCGAAAGACCATCCCAACATGTTGAAAATAAGCTATATTGATAATGGCTTCGGGATTTCAAAGGAAAATCTTGGGAATATTTTTGATCCTTTTTATACCACCAAGGAGCCCGGTAAGGGGACAGGCCTGGGTCTTTCGGTCTGTTTTATGATTATCCAAAGAATTGGCGGAAAAATTCAGGCAAGCAGTGAACAAGGCAAAGGTGCGACCATAACCATATACCTTCCCTTGACTGTTTAAGCAGCTCATGGGGGAACGACAAAAATATTTATTACGAGTATCAAACCGGCTGAATAGAAAAAGAAATAGCTGTTGTATATTTGTTTGTCATTCGATTTTAGAATAATTTGAGGAGCGGAGCGACATCATTATTCGACGTTCAACGTTGGACGTTCATCTTTTAATATGTTCGATGTTGGGTGTTCATTTTTTAAACTTTAGGCCGTCTTTTCTAATTTCACGGCACAAAGTTTGAGCTCAGGGGTTTTGGCCATGGGGTCCAGTGCATCGATGGTCAGCGCATTGACCGCTACCTCGTCGGAATGAAGGGTGGTGAAAACCGTTCCCTCCGGGACTCGATCGGTTACCTTGGTATGAATCTTCATGGAACCCCTTCGAGATCTGACATGAATTTTCTCACCATTCTTTACCTTGAGTCGATCTGCGTCTGACGGATGGATTTCCAGCACGTCTTCCGGGGACAGATTATATAGCGGCACAGAGTTACGCGTATAGGAGCCCGTATGTAGATGGTAAAGATCTTTTCCCGTTGTTAAGATGAAAGGATACTCTTTGTCCGGCAATTCGGCGGGAGGCTGGTAATCTGCCGGAAAAAACACGCCTTTTCCGCTTGCGGTGTTGAAGGTTTCGGCCCAAAGATAAGGGGTTCCGGGATGGTCTTTTTGAGGACACGGCCAGCGAAGACCTCCTTTTTCTAAACGGCGGTACGAAATTCCTGCGTAAGGTGGCGTCAGTGAAGCGATTTCATCCATAATCTCTTTGGGATGCCCATAGGACATAGTGTAGCCCATTTTTTGGCTCAGATCACAGATAATCTCCCAATCGGGTCTGCTTTCGGCTATAGGATCGAAGGCCTTGCGCACTCTTTGGATAAACCGGGCCGTATTGGTAAACGTTCCATCTTTTTCGGCAAAGGAACAGGCCGGGAGAACCACATGGGCGAGCTTGGCGGTTTCTGGGACCGCTCCGCATGGGGTTTCCGCCCATCACGTAAAGGCCTTTGACTGCATTTTCGTCAAGGATCATGCTTGCCTCGGTAATTCCCGGTTTGGGTGAGAGGTTCACCCCCCACGCCTTTTCAAATTTCTCCTGAACCGCGGGATTGGAGACCGGTTGACCGCCGGGATAGATAGGGGGCAAACACCCCATATCGCCGGCCCCCTGGCCGTTGTTTTGTTTTGCGATGGTGTTCAGGCCGGTTCCCGGTTTTCCGATGTTACCGGTGGCAAGTGCCAGATTGCAGAGCCCCCCGACGTTATCGGTCCCGTGTATGTGCTGGGTTATCCCCATACCATAGAGAATGGAGACCCTGCGGGCGTTTCCGAAGAGCCGTGCCGCTTCTATGATTTTGTATACTTGGAGATTATATCTTTTAACTCCTCGAATCCTTGGGTTCTGTTATCTATGAATTCACCATCGTAGAGACCTTCATTGAGTATTACATGGAGTATGCCGTTTATCCAGGCAATGTCCGTACCAATGCGGGGGTTGAGCCAGATATCTGCGTATTCCGCGGTTTCTGTTCTTCGCGGATCAATGATAATGAGTTTGAGATCACCGGACATGACCCGTTTTTTCATGGCGCTGGCAAAAACGGGGTACATTTCAGAAAGGTTCAGACCGGCAACCAGCAGAACATCGGCGTGTTCGACCAGGCTCATTGAATTTGTCATGGCCCCGCCCCCGAAAGCACGGGTGAGGGCTACGGCACTGGGCGTATGACAGAGCCGGGTACAAAAATCGATATTGTTCGTGCCAAAACAGGTGCGTATGAATTTTTGGAAAAGGTAGCATTCTTCGTTTGTTGATTTTGAAGAAGCGATCCCTGCCAGGGCATCGGGGCCGTGGGAACTTTTTATTTCCTGAAATTTGCCTGCCACGAGATTCAGCGCCTCGTCCCATTCCGCTTCTTGAAATTTTCCGTTTTTCTTGATCAGCGGTTTTTTCAAACGTTCCGGACTTTGGACGAAATCCAGACCGAATCTTCCCTTGACGCAAAGGTTTCCTTTGTTTTCGGTGTTTTCTTCCTCCACCCCATAGGCCTTGACCACCTTTTTGTCCTTGGTCCACAGCTCCATCTGACACCCTCCGCCGCAGTGAGGACAGGTGGTTCTGACTTTATTAAACTCCCAGTTTCTTCCCTCAAAGCGAGCATGCTTTTCAGTGAGTGCTCCTGTGGGACAGGCCTGCAAACAAGCCCCGCAGGAAGCGCACTCCGTAAAGCTCAGAGGTTCGTTAAGTCCGGCGCCTATAGCTAGTGCCGGACCGCGATTGGTAAATCCCAAAATATTTTTGCAGGCAATTTCCCGACAGGCACGAACGCATCTTCCGCAAAGGATGCATTTGTTCGGATCCCTGACAATAACCTCGCTGGAGTCGTCCACCGGTTTTATTTCTTTGTTGATGGGGAAACGTACCTGGTCGATCCCGAATTCATAGACCAAATTTTGCAGTTCGCATCTC
>JAFDEW010000171.1 GCA_019310125.1 Deltaproteobacteria bacterium
CCGGACTTTGGTAAGCCCCATGCCAAAGTTCATGGGCGTAAACGGAAAATAGACTAACCTGAGGTACAGGACTGTGGCAAAGCCGTTTCGTTCGATGGCATCGTCATATTTTTTTAGCTTGTCACCGATTAGCGAAGCGGCAAATTCCCTTCCCAGAGTTCGTCCAATAAAGAAGGCAGCGCTGGCACCGATCATGGCGCCAATCCATACATATACAAATCCCCAGTAAGCCCCGAATATGGCGGCCCCCAGGCCGGTTAACAGGGTGCCCGGCAAAAATAAACATACACCCACTACGTAAATTACGATATAGACCAGCGGCGCCCATAGACCAGCGGTTTCAAGGAAACGGCTCAAAGCTTCGGCCGTAAGATAATTTTTGACCGGGGTAAAACGGATCAAGAAAATAGCTCCGACAATAAAGGCTACCAAGATAATAGCCTTTATCGTTGCTTTCGAGTTTGTTTTAGGTTTTATAAGGCGTTCTTCCACTTCTCTGATCCTTCCCTTCATGATGAACACATTTGAACACAGATTTTCAAAGTTTAGCTAATCTTTTCTTAGTTTTCAAGGTATTTGGCTTCAACCTTAATTTACACCCAAAGGTCGAGCCGGAAGCTTCCATCTCCACCGACATATGTAAAACTTTTCACAAATTATATGTACTCTAATCCATAATTACATGCACTTTGCTATGAATCTGTGGTGTTAATTTTAAACAAAAACCAGCATAACCATATGATATTTAATATAAAAAAATCAAGTAGTTGATTTTGCATGATTTTTGCAGATGAAATAGAGTGCAATTTAAATCACAGGCAAGGAGATATATCAATGGCATCAAATTTCAAAATATTTTCATTTGAAACCAGTGACAGCCTCCACCTTAAATTGGATGGTGATTTTGATGGAAATTCCGCCCATGAGTTGCTCAATATCTTAAAAAAGAATGGAGACGGTTTTTATCAAATCTTTATTGACACCGATAGCCTTAAGGCTATCCATCCTTTTGGAAAGGAAGTGCTTCGGAAGAAAATCGGTGCTTTAAAAAACCAATTCTATGATATTATCTTTGTCGGTAGAAACTGGCGTGAAATTACAGCAGATTAGATGTGACACCTAAGAAATGGTTTCTCCGGTGCACGTGCATCTTATTGCTCGGTCAACCGTTTTTTACTCATACATAATTTCGACATGCACCGAGTTTAATAACGGCACATAGGGAAGCCGTCATAGTTCGGGCGACCACCACTCAATCAAATGATGGCTCAACCGAACTATATGATGCCTTGAAACTAATATTATAAGCTTTCAAGGCGGCAAGGGCAGGATCGGCAACGATCCTGCCTTATTTTAGCAAAACAAAACTCACTCCCCAGAGGATATGCCTTTCAAAGCTCCTCAATTTCAAACATGCAATGCAAGACTCAGCTTTCACCTTGAAAAATTGAAACCAAAATATTTAACCGGGCTCCAATCTCTGGTTATGTTCAAAAAATAATCTTCGGAATATTAAACAGATGCCTGCCTGCCCCGTAGCTCCCCGTTAAAATGCCGGGACAGACCGGCAGATCGTACTGGGGTGGTTATTTTTTTCACATGCCTTGATCTTGAACAAGAATCCTCAGTTATGGATGGACACTAGTTGTTTTTGATTTCTTCCTTTAACATGCAGCATGCAACTCTGTATTCCGGTGTGCCATCGGTGTTATAGTTTAGATTACCGGGCTGAATGAGTTTATTCATTACACATCCTTCAGGGATGTTAAGTTCGAAAAGATCGTTTTCGTTTATCTTCGGGGTGTCAAGAAGTAAGTTGCCTTTAAAAACCTTGCTGTGCAACGGAAAATCCTCACACAGGGGGCATTGATAAACCCTGCCGTTTGGGAATATAAAATAATTTTCTGCAACTCGTGCGGCGCACTCGAAGGGTTCGTCCGGGCTTAAAAAAACTTTTGGATAGGTAACCGTTATCCCGAGACGTGCGATCTTTTGGGCCGCATCAGGGATGATTTCCAACCAGTCCTTTCGCGAAACCTGCAATTTTTTCCGGCTGTTTCCGGCCGATTTTCCACGGATACCGATGACCTGTATGAAAAAACGGTCAACTCCCAAATCCTTCAAAAGCGGCGCAATCCTATCAAGTTCGTGTAAATTCATTTGACTTACGGTGTAGATCAGGCTGGTGGTAAACCCTCTGAGAATCGCTTTTTTGATGCCGGCGATACAGTTATCGTAGGATCCTTTTCCCCGGATTATATCGTTTGTTTCTCGAGTAACACCATCCAGGCTGAAACTGAAATAATCAACCACATCAGGTTCGATTTTGGAGAGAATATCATGAAACAGGTATCCGTTTGTATCTACGGTTATGGAGTCGTATCCGAGTGCTTTTGCTTTTTTTATGGCAAGGGACAGGTCAGGGTGGAGCGTGGGTTCTCCGCCCAAGAATATGACGTTGGCGTTTTTGGTTTTTGAGGCGAATACCTTAAGCCATGCTTCAATTGTCTCAAGGGGAAGCGTGTTTTTTCCATGCTGTTTTTTATTTATATAACAGTGTTTACACTTGAGATTGCAATTCGTCAGGATATGAAAAAAAACATTGGTGGCGTTTTTAGAAAAGGCAACGGTTTTCTTCATTTTTTCATGCCTCTTAACTCCTAAGTTTTAAATGTGAAGCTTTTTATAGCAAAAAAAGTGTGATTACACCACGAAATACACGAAGATTACATTTTTTATTCTTCTTTTCTTTCGTGATTTTCGTGGTAAAAATAAAATCTATCTTTTTGGGTATCTGCCCGTCCGCCTTAATCGGATTGGCAAGAGGCAGGCTTGTCCGGGCTAGCGGCTTTCAAGGCAGTGCTTGGACAAATATTCATCGAATTCAACGGGATAGCACCCGTCAAAACATGCCTTGCAAAAATTGTTTTCCGGGTGTTTGATTCCGGTTGATTCAAGAAGGCCGTCAAGGCTGAGGTAATACAGCGAGTCCAGGTCAAGAAAATCTTTAAGTTTCTCAACCGACATATTTGCTGCAATCAGCTCCCCCCTTGTGGAAAAGTCGATTCCATAATGACAGGGAAAGATGTGGGGAGGTCCGCTCACGCGCATATGTATTCGGTTTACGCCCAATTCACGAAGCGCTTTTACTCTGGTTTTAACCGTAGTTCCTCTGATTATCGAGTCTTCGATGATAATGATATCTTTTCCTTTGAGAAGTTGTCTTACAGGATTCAGCTTTATTCTGACTCCAAAATCTCGCATACTCTGGGTGGGCTGAATGAATGTTCTGCCCACATAATGGTTGCGAATCATGGCCATTTCAAAAGGAATCCCTGAGGCTTCCGAATATCCCAACGCTGCATAGGTCCCTGAGTCGGGAAAGGGCATTACCAAGTCTGCATCCGCAGGCGCTTCTTGGGCAAGGCGCCGACCATGGGCCTTTCTGGTTAAATAAACATTCTGTCCATAGATGGTGCTGTCCGGTCTTGCAAAGTAGATAAATTCAAAGATGCAAAACGCTCGGGTTGCAGGCGTCGGTACTTTGATGCTCTGGATTCCGTTCTCACCGATAATTACGATTTCCCCCGGGTCCAGCTCGCGGATGAATTCAGCCTGGACAAGATCCAGCGCACAGGTTTCCGAGGCCAGAATGTAATGACCATTAAGCTTCCCAAGGCATAACGGCCGGAAACCGTATGGGTCTTTTATTCCGACGACTTCTCCTTTGCTGGTCAGCATAATAAAAGAAAATGCGCCTTTAAGCCGTTTCACAGTTTCAATCAGGGCGCCTTCAAAGCCTAAATTTAAGCTTTTGACGAAGTAATGGAGGAAAATTTCGCTGTCCATGGTAGTCTGAAAAATTGAGCCGGTTTCCTCGAGTTCTTTTTTCAGATGGTGCGCATTTACAAGATTTCCGTTATGGGCGAGTGCATATGCTTTTTGACGATGATGGATAACAAAGGGCTGGGCATTGGAAAGTATCGAGCTTCCCGTAGTGGAATAGCGCACATGTCCGATGGCGCTTTGTCCTTCTAAATGTTCCAGATGGGTTATGTCAAAGACATCCGCCACCAGCCCCATACCGTTATGGCCGACGATGTTGTTGTTCCGGACCACAGCGATTCCGGAACTCTCCTGTCCCCTGTGTTGAAGCGCATAGAGGCCGAAATAGGTCAGTTTTGCGGCCTCGATGTGTCCATAAATGCCGAACAGCCCGCAGGCCTCACGGGGCTTTTCAAAATTATCCATTGAGTACCTTATTGGAGTATCATTGACAAAATTTGTTGATAGTAAAATGTCCAATATTCAATTTTCAATAATCAATGTCCAAGTGAAAAATACTTGAAAATTGGATATTGAGAATTCGACATTGGATATTAACTGGTTCTGATGTTAGAGTCTGTTCAATTATCCATTCTTGATTCAGGTGTGTCAAAATTAACTATTATACTCCTGAATAGTTTTAACCGAAAGCATTTTCTTCTTTAATGCAGCGATACCTTTGCACATGGCCATGGCTCCTGCGATCGTCGTGGCATAGGGGATATTGAATTTAATGGCCGAACGTCTTATCTCGTATCCGTCCCGTTTGGTTTTGCTGCCGAAGCCCGTATTAATAACCAGATGGATTTCTTTGTTCTTAATGGCATCAACCACATGGGGACGGCCAATAGAGACTTTATTGATCATTGTATTGGATATGCCATGATTCTCTAAAAACGAGGAGGTTCCCCGGGTTGCCATGATCGTAAACCCCATGTTGTGAAATTGAGATGCGAACGCAAGGGCTGCTTTCTTGTCACGGTCTTTTACACTGATAAAAACCGTTCCTTTATCCGGAAGATGCTGTCCGGCGCCGAATTGCGCTTTGGCATATGCTGATCCGAAATCCGAATCGATTCCCATGACTTCTCCGGTTGATTTCATTTCCGGTCCAAGAAGGGCGTCCACATCGGGGAAACGATCAAAAGGCATAACAGACTCTTTAACCGAAACATGGGACGGGATTATTTCACTGCCGAGGCCGAGGTCCTGCAACGTATGGCCGAGCATCACCTTTGTGGCGAGTTTGGCCAGGGGTACGCCGGTTGCCTTGCTGACAAACGGGATGGTTCTAGAGGCTCTGGGATTTACCTCAAGAACAAAAAGCCGGTCGTTTTTGATGGCATACTGTACATTCATTAGACCCACAATCTCAAGTTCCAAAGCCATGGCTTTTGTCGAATCGGCGATCTCATCAAGCATGTGCGGAGTAATACTTTGAGGCGGCAGGACACAGGCCGAATCACCGGAATGAATCCCCGCCTCTTCAATATGCTCCATGATTCCGCCGACCACGGTTCTCTTGCCGTCTGAAATGGCATCCACATCCACTTCAATCGCGTCCTCTAAAAATTTGTCTATCAGAACCGGACGGCCCAAAGATTCAGTGATTGCAATCCGGGTAAAGTTTTCCAGATCCCGGGGGTCGTATACGATTTTCATGGCCCTGCCGCCCAGTACATATGAAGGACGGACAATGACCGGATAACCGATTTTATCGGCCACGGCTGCGGCTTCTTCTACGGAGGAGGCGGTGCCGTTTGCGGGCTGAATCAGGCCCAATTTGTTCAGCATGGCCTGAAAAAGTTTGCGATCTTCAGCTCTGTCGATACTTGCCGGCTGGGTACCGAGAATTGGAACCCCGGCCTCATGAAGCGATACGGAAAGATTCAGAGGGGTCTGGCCGCCAAATTGAACAATGACTCCCATGGGTTTTTCAGTTTCTACAATATGGAGTACATCTTCTTTGGTAAGCGGTTCGAAGTAGAGTTTGTCTGAAGTATCGTAATCCGTGCTCACGGTTTCGGGATTGCTGTTG
>JAFDEW010000172.1 GCA_019310125.1 Deltaproteobacteria bacterium
GGATATGTTGTCAAGAACGGGGAAAGAGAGGGCCGAGGGATTCGTCAAAGTCAAGTCTAACTGATACAGATAAAAGCGATTTGCTTTTCCGGATACGGATATAAAATCCCAAATTACAAATTCCAATGACCAAAACCTTCCGGAACGAAATATTGTTTGGATTTTCGAATTTCGGTCATTGGAATTTGTTTGTCATTTGGTATTTGATATTTGGAATTTCAACAAGACAATGAACTTCCAGCAAAGCAAACCCCCTGCGGGGATAAAAAAAGGTTGGGCCAGGATTCTTTACTTTTTTTGGGATGCCGGCAAATCCTTTTTTGAAACATCCTCCCCGGCGGTAACGCAGGTTACCTGGGCGTTCAAGATGCCGCCGGCCTCCACGGAAAAATCCTTGCACACGATCTCCCCCTTGCAGCTTCCGGTGGAAAGGATGATCAACTCTTTTGACGCCCTGATTTTCCCCTCAAAAATTCCTGCGATGGTAACGGACTCCACCCGGGCATCCGCGTAAACCGACCCTTGCTCGGCAATCACCACATCTTTGCCCACAAGGGTTCCTTTTACCACGCCTTTGATAATCAGGCGTCCGTTGGTAGAAACCGTACCATCTATGGTCAATTCCTTGTTGATGATAGAAAAGTCTTTTAGTTCATTTTTCACCATGCGTCTCCTGACCATATTCCAAAGTGATGGGATCTCCTTTTGTGATTCCCAAAGCGCGCCGGGCATTTCCTTGATTCAGCGCAATCTCAAGATATCCGAAACTGCCCATGATTGCAAGCGGGCGATTCGGTTCCGCGTCCGCGTAGCTGAGTGACACGCCTTTAATTGAAGTTTTACCGATTTTGATCTCAAGCAGTCTTCCGCAGGCGCGGGCGTCAATTTTTTTAAGACAGGTTGCGTCAATATTTGAGATGCAGTTTCCGAAACCATCAAAACGTACCACGGTTCCCACCAGGCCATCTGTTTCGGATACAAAGGGTTTGTCTATCTTAAGATGAACCAGGTGTTGCGGATCGAGGAGCGGACCCAGGTTTTTTATGTCCATACCCCCGCACAGATAAGCGGCAACCGGAGCAAAAATATCCCGGCCATGGAAGGTGCGGCTCACGGGGTTTAAAAAATAGCGGGTATTCTCGACCCGGACAAGGGAATCCATCTTCCCTTCCTCCATGATAAGCGTTAACACACCGTTATCCGGCGCCAAAAAAATATGGCCCATCATGTCAAGGGCCACGATGGCGCGGTCGCTGCCCACTCCCGGATCCACAACCATAACATGCACCGTGCCCTCGGGAAAATATCGGTACGAAGATTTGATGATATATGCGGCCTGGAGTATGTCCTGGGGATCGATGTGATGGGTGATATCGACGATCACCGCCGAAGGGGTTATGGACAGGATAACCCCCTTCATGATCCCCGCATATGCATCCTCGGTACCGAAATCAGTCAGGAGTGTAATTATAGACATGATCAATCATTAATGGCTGGGTAAAAAGTCCAATTTAGACGGTTTCGTAAAAAGTTCAAATTCAAGGCGTGAAAATTTTGTAATCATGAGGCATACTTGTCGTATGTTGAATGATTACGAAACCGTCTATTGTTGAAACAGTTTTTTCTGGACGCTATACCCCAGATGACGGCATGCGGCCTGTGACGCCTTTCTTCCCGAAGAGGTTCTTGTCACCATTCCGATCTTTAACAGAAAGGGCTCCACCACATCCACAAGGGTATCGGTTTCTTCCTGAAGGGTTGCGGCGATGGCCTCAATACCCACCGGGCCCCCTTTATAAAACTCGATAATTGTTGTCAGGTAGCGGCGGTCAAGATGGGTCAGCCCCTTTTTGTCAACCCCTTCCAGAGACAGGGCTTTCTCAACGATTTTCCGGTTAATGATTCCATCCGCCCGTACCTGGGCATAGTCTCTCACCCGTTTCAGAAGCCGGTTCACAATCCGCGGCGTTCCCCGGGATCGTTTGGCAAGTTCCATGGCACCGTGAGTATCGATGGTCACGTTAAGCAACGCCGCCGACCGTCCAATGATCTTGACCAAATCCTCTTCCGTGTAGAAATCAAGGGTTTTAAAAATACCGAACCGATCCCTGAGCGGTGCGGATAACAGTCCCACCCGCGTGGTGGCGCCCACAAGGGTAAAGCGGTTTAACCGGTATTTATGGCTGCGGGCATGGATGCCTTTGTCAAATATAAAATCGATGGCAAAGTCCTCCATGGCGGGATACAGAAATTCCTCTACAATTTTAGGGGTCCGGTGGATCTCGTCGATAAACAGCGTGTCTTTATCTTCAAGATGCGTGAGAATGCCGATCAGGTCGCCGCCTTTTTCAAGGGAAGGGCCGGCAGTGGTAATAAGATTGCCCCCCATTTCATTGGCAATAATATGGGCCAGCGTTGTTTTCCCCAGGCCCGGAGGCCCGTGAAAAATAATATGGTCCACGGGTTCATCTCTTTGTACAGCGGCTTCAATTGCGATTTTAAGCGCTTCCACAACTTCTGCCTGGCCCACATAGTCTGAAAAATGTTCCGGCCTTAAAGAGAGAATTTCCGGTTCCCGGTCCACGGGCAGACAGGATGCTTCTATAATTCCCTGGTTGTCGGAACTATGTTTTAATATATCGTCCATGATCTTTGATGTGTTATGGGCTCAGGGGATTTTCTCCCCGATATACTTCTTCAAAGAGTTCTTCAGGAGTTGCGATGGCGCGGTTACGTTTCATGGCCTGGTCAATCAGCTTCTTTGCGTGGGATTTGTTGTGCCCCAGCTGAAGAATAAGTACATCCAACACCTGCTTTGAAAAGTCTTCGACCACCGGCGCTTTTATTTTTTCAAATTCACGGATCAATGCGAATTTATTCATTTTGCCTTCAAGTGTGGCAATAATTTTACGTGCCGTCCGGTCACCGATGCCTTTTAACTGCTTAAGCTTGGGGATGTCTTTGGATTCTATGGCCCGTGCGATGTCGCGAACCGGTATGTTCAGGGCCTTAACCGCTTTGAGGGGACCGATATCTTCCACGGAAATGAAATGTTGAAAAAATTCTTTTTCCACCTCAAGATTAAAACCGATCAGAACCGGCTTTGGCTGCCGTTCGGTCTGTTGATAATAAATATATAGGGAAACGTCGTCACCGACTTTCTTTGATCCGAAGGTTTCCATGACAACTGCGGGAAGCAGAACTTCATATCCGACCTGGTTTGCAAGAAGCAGTATCCTGTCGCCCTCTTTTTTTAAAAGTTTGCCCTCAAGATAACCGATCATTAGATACCGTTGCATACACATTGGGCGGTGCGGTTTTCGACCGTCCGTTATTATAGCGAAACAGGCCCACAAGCGCTAGCCCCATTGCATCAGACGCGTGATAAGGTTTAATGGGATCGGTCAGGTTTAACAACCGCCGTACCGCTTTTTCAAGCTGCATTTTGCTTGCATTGCCGTTTCCGGTCAGCACCTGTTTGGCTTCACGAACCGGGACCTCTGCAACCGGCACGCCCACCTGGCATCCGGCAAGCAGAACCACACCGGTAACCTTACCCAATGTGATGCCGGCTTTTGGAAACTTGACCATGGAAAATATATCTTCCACGATCATAAGGTCGGGGCGTTCATCCTTTAATACCTTGAGAAGATTTGAAAAGATTTTATCGAGGCGGCCCGGCAGGGGAATTTCTTTTGAAGTATGGATACTGCCGAAGGAAAAGCCTTTAACCTTCAGACCCGTTCCTCTGACAATTCCCACACCCGTGGCCGAGAGACCCGGATCTATACCGATAACCTTTATCATGTAACGCTCTTTCCGGATTTGGGATGAAACCCTCTATCTTGTTTAGAACTGATTTGCTTTAAACAACCAAATCCTCAAGCCGCATTAATGAGCCACATCTTTCAACTTCTTTTTAGCGATCTTGGCTTCATTGGATTTCGGATATTTTTTAATCAGTTCCGTAAAGATTAGGCGGGCATTTGCTTTGTCCCCGAGATTAAAAAAAGAAAATCCCTGCTTTAACAAAGAAGACTGGACCTTATTCCCGTTGGGATAATTTTCGATGACCTTCTGGTATTCTAGAATGGCTTTTTCGTACCATTTTTCATGATAGTAGATTTCACCAATCCAGAATTGCGCATTGTCGGCCATATTTGACTTTGGATAGGTTTCTATTAATTTTTGAAATCGTTCCCGGGCCAACTCAAAGTCACCCTGATCAAATGCCTGTTTTGCCGTTTGGTAAATCCCATCTTCTGAAAGTTTTTGCTCATCTTGACTCTGGGTTTTTATGCCGGCCCCCTGTTTGGCTTTTAAACCGGGTTCCGTAGACTCAAAATTCAGATACCGCTCAATACGTGCGATACGGTCTTTATTTGAACTTGCCGTTCGATCGATTCTGTCCAACCGGATTTCTTTTTTCTCATACGAATCATCAGACGTCTTCATTTTCTGTTTTAATGCATATTCAGTCTCTTCAAGCCTGCCGCCTAAAAGCTGAATTTCTTGTCTGAGGCTTTCGATCTGGGCATTTTGCTCGGCAAATTTATTTCTAAGATTTTGATTATTTTGTTTCTGGGCAGTTAATTGGGATGCGAGGTCTTTGTTCTTTTGCTGGGACTCCAAATACCGTTTTTCAATCATAGCCTGTCGATTGTCAAGGGTAATCACATCCCGCTGCAACGCACAGCCGCACAAAATCATCATGAACGACAAAATAACTAAAATTATATTTTTCATAGCAAAATTAACCAAATGGGGCTTGGCCCCATTTGGTTTTATAAGAGGTTATAATTAAAAATCAATTCGGTTTTTCCCGAGACGTTTAGTTTATGGTAAAGTGACCTCTGCGGTTCTTTGCCCAGGCTTCTTCATTATGGGCGGGGTCCACAGGACGTTCTTCGCCGTAGCTTATACAGCTTAATAGAGATCCTTTAACACCGAGATCCATGAGAAAGGTCTTGGCACTTTCAGCACGCTGGTCACCCAGAGCAAGGTTGTACTCACTGGTACCCCGCTCATCGCAGTGCCCTTCAATGGTTGCCGCAGCTTCAGGATTGTTTATAAGCCATTCCGCTTTTTTCCTTAAGATCGTCTGTGCCTCGGCAAGTAACACCGCGCTGTCAAATTCAAAAAATATATTTTCAGTTAAGAACATATCTCGGGCGGCCGCCATACGTTCCGCTTCTTCCTGAAGGCGTTGTTCTTCGATGGTCTGTTGCCGTGCCAACTCTTCCTGTCTTGCTTTCTCTGCCGCAGCCTGGGCTGCCGCGTCATCTTCCTGCGTTAAAGAAGTTTCAGACCGGATTGTCTTTTTAGCACATGAAACGGTGAGCAGGAATCCGGGGATTACAAGTACCATGGCCAAATGTATTAATAATTTTTTTCGCATTTTTTCCTCCTGTTAATTTGGTTTGTTTATTTTGTGCTTTTTATTAAATAATTTTGTATTACCCTAACTGAGCGAAAGTCGAGGATACCCCAGATCCAAGGCATTAAGGCCGCAGCTGTAGTCGTCTACCGCAAGGCCTTGATAACGCAGGAGATGGGGTGTCATCGGCTTTCCTGAAAGGTAAATAAAATGGTATTTCTTTTAAAATTATATATCTCATTTATAGAAGAGTTATAAAAATACAGTTGAATTTACAAAATAGTTGATAAATTAATCACATATAATGTTTTGCCATTTTATTGACGATCATTTGGGGTATTAGTTACTCCCCGTTCCCCGTGACCAATCCGGTTGTGTCTGCCCACCTTTCAGGGCAAGTAATCGTCTCTGATCGGTTCCGTAAGCAGTCATTACATAGATTCTGGAAGGCCCTTCCCGTGTAGAGACGGCGCTTCGTTATCACCGCTATCCTGTGTCAATTGAATCAGGCCCTGTCCGTCACTGCCGATCACGAAGATATTGTTTCGCCCGCTTTCCATCCCGGAGTAGGCCACCCTGTCTCCTTTGGGCGACCAGCTGGGCTGTGTATTATATCGTCCCTGGAACGTCAGTCTTCTTACCGCTCCTGAAGATATATTTTTAATATAAACTTGAGGGGTTCCGGATCGTTTTGAAACAAACGCCATCTGCTTGCCGTCCGGGGACCAGGTGGGCGACACATCAATACCCCTTTTCTTTGTTAACTTATTAATAACTTTCCCGGTTCCGGTCAACAGATAAATTTCCGGATCCCCTGAAAATGAAAGGCTCGCTGCCAGGGCAAATTGGTTGGGAACCCAGGCCGGTGTGATATTTGTTCCTTTTTTTGAAATCACCGTTCCGCGCTTTTCTCTTAAATGCTTGATGTAAAGGTCGGGCTTGCCCTTGGCATATGAGGTATACGCCATCCATTTTCCGTCAGACGACCATGCCGGGGAAAGGGTAATACTGTTTAAATGAGTTACCTGCCTGGGGCTGTATCCGTCAAATTCACAGATATAAATTTCCTTGTTTCCCGTACCATTGGAAACAAACGCAATTTCACTGTTAAAAATTCCTTTGTCCCCGGTCAGGAAAAAAATAATTTCGCTGCAAAAACGGCGGATTATCTTTCGCTGATCCTTGATCAATCCCTTGTATCGTTTCCCCACCAGCAATTTTTCTTTAAACGTGTCATAAAGTCGAAGCTCCATTTCCACCTGGTCGCCTTGAATCAGCCCCCCCCCGGTGACCAGGAGTTCTGCTCCGATACTGGTCCAGTTATGGAAATTTACATTGGCCAAAGCGGTTACGGTTTGCATATCCACAAGAAAGGCACCGCGGTCAAGAATTTTGAAATAGCCGGTGAAGTCCAGGGTTTCAGCAAGCAAATCAGATGCGGTTCTGGATAGGCGGTCGGTGGCGTCGTCCGGGTAAATCTTTTTGAACACAGGAATTGCAATTGGAATTTTTCGTAAAAAAGGTTGGGTGATATCAATATAATCATATCCGGCCCCGCATATACCGGTCCCGATCATAACATATACCAGCGCAATTAAACCTATTGTTTTAATGGAGTAATATTTCATATGTCCTTTGAACCTATTTTAGTTCCCGAACGAAAAAATTTAGTTTTCGTTCGGGCACTATTGTGAAAACGACTTTATTTTTATATTGAAAACTTGGTCCTTTGGGCCAGGTCAGAGATAGATGGCTCTAACTGGGAGTTTTGTGTCTAAAATCACAAATTCCAAGCACCAAATTACAAATAAATCTCAAACTCCAATATTCAATAACCGAAACTTTCCAGGACGAGATATTGTTTGGATTTTCGAATTTCGGTCATTGGAAATTGTTTGATATTTGTAATTTGACATTTGTGATTTCTGAACTTCCAATAAAGCAAATCCTCTCTGGGGATAACCAAAGCCTGGTCCGTTGTGCCAGGATTTTTACTTTATCCCTTCGGGGGTAAACCTCAGGCCCACATCCACAAAGGGCTTTTTCACCCCCGGCGGATGAGGACGAACCGGATTTGATTTCATAATCGCTTTTTTAACGGATTCATCGAAATAACCGTTTCCGGACCTTTTATCAAACCATATATCTTTTATCTCTCCGTTGGGCATCACTTTGAGTGCCAGATATGCCTCAAGATTTTTTTGCCCCCCGCCCAGTTGCTCGGAAAATGCCCAATTTTTCTGGATCTGGTACGCAATTTCAATGCGATATATATCAATTAATTCCAGAACCTTTTTACTGCCGGACCCGGACCCGCCGGGGATTCCGGAAGTATTTACGTCTTCATTGGGGTTACGGTCAATGGGTCCGCTCTTTTTTACCTGATCCTTGAGTCGGTCGATGGCCTGACGGATCCGATCGGGCCGTGATTTTTCAACGTTCTTTTCAATTTGGCTAATCGCGCTTTTAACCACCCTGGCAGACTTGAACGTCTTTTTTTTAAGTGATGTTTTTATTTTTGTCTTTTGGGGCGCAATAGAAATCGCTTTTGAGGGCTTTTGGACCGGTTTCGGAGTCGCTTTTGATGCAACTTTAGGCGCCGGAGCCTTTTCTTTTACCGTTGCCGGCTTTTCAAGTTCTGCAGGCCGCTGATGGTTCGGACCCGACGATTTTTTTAGAGCCGGCAAGGTAACCATGCTGACATTGATAACTGAAAGAGACGGCCTTTTGTTTGTTGCATAACCCGGAGCAAATATCAAAATGATAAAAAGGATCACATGACACATCAAGGAAACACTAAAATTCAAAAAAAATGTCCTGCGTTCGTATTCTTTATCTCCGGACAAATAAGAATTTGAATGCATTCTTTTATTCATCAGCTTTTTGCTTTTGGTTTTTTTCCCTTCTTTTTTTCATTTACAGGCTCCGTCACCATGCCCAGCTTTTCAACCCCGGCCTCTTTTATTTCGGACATGACCTGAACTACAAATCCATAGGGGATTTCCCTGTCGGCTCGAAGATAGACTCCCCGGTCTTCCCGACCTTCAAGAATCTTTTTGAGTTTTTCCTGAAGAAAATCCGGGGCAACCTGAAAGTCGTTAATAAACACCTGATTCTTGTTGGTTATGGTGATGATAAGATGCTCTTTTTCCGCAATAAGCGACTGTGATGTGGTCTCGGGCAGGGCAACATCCACGCCCTGCATCATCATGGGAGCCGTTACCATGAAAATCACCAGAAGAACCAGCATAACATCAACAAACGGAGTTACATTAATATCAGACATGAGGCGGTCGCTGTTGCCCCCGTTTATCATCGAATGTTTCCTCCTAAGTTCCTTAATCGTAGATTTTGTGCTTTTTGCGCCAAAATTTTTTCCATTCTGCCACTAAGCTTTGTGGCAAATAGGTTTGCTTCTGGGGTGATTAAAATTGCCCATAGTTATTCTTTCCCGTATGCCTGGTTTCAGGTGTCAGGTTTCAGGTGCCAGCGCCTCTGTTCATCATTCCTGACACCTGACACCTGACACCTGAAGATATGGAACAAAAATGGGATTAAAATTCCATCTGTATGCACGGCGATTTTCACCACCCCAGTTTGCTTCTGTCCCGTTGACCTTATGTTATAATATCCCGTTCAATAATATTTAGAAAATCCGCGGAAAAATTTTGCAGTTCGGATTCGATAATTCTTATCTTTTGCATAAAATGATTAAAGGCGATAACCGCGGGTATGGCGGCAGCCAGCCCGGCGGCCGTTGCAATTAGCGCTTCGGAAATTCCGGGCGCCACCACGGCAAGGCTGGCCGACCCTCTGAGCCCGATCCCGTGAAAAGAATTCATGATCCCCCAAACGGTTCCGAACAAACCGATAAACGGCGTTGTGTTGCCGGTTGTGGCGAGAAAAGGGACCATTTGAGTCATGCGGGTGGTCTCGGTGTTAATGGCCCGGCGCAAGGCCCGTTTAACATTGCCCATTCCCGTGAAGCTGGAACCCAAAGATGTGCCTTGGGTTTCCGTTGGATTTACTGATCCGGAATCCGCTGGTTCCTTGAATCGGCCGGATTTTTTAAGTTCCACATATCCTACGCGAAAAATCCTGGCAACGGGACTGCCCTGAAGCATCTTTGCCTTGGAAAATGCATTGGACAGATTTCTACTTTTCCAGAAAAAGTCAATAAATTCAGTTGATTCTAAGAATGCCCTTTTGATATAGCGATATTTCATTATCATGATTGCCCATGAGGTTGCGGAAAAAAAGAACAGCAGCAAAAGCACAAACTGAACCATAAGACCGGCGTTCATTACCATATGGAATATATCTATATTTGCAGAATTCATTAAACGACTCCGTGTGTTATATAATCTATCGTTTCGTAAATTTTATTATTTGTTGAAAATAAAGGCTTTTTTAGGCTTATATTTTTAACTTGGACATGGATATCGAAATGATGAAATATTGGAATGATGATTTTAAGAAGATGATATTCTTCTATTTAACTCCGGTCAAAAGGAGTTTTACCATACCCCCGTTTCCTATCATTCTCCCGCCATGATGGGATGAGCCATGGCGATAAGTTTTTCTAAAAGCCATACTATCACCTATTTCTAAATTTCTGACTGGTGTCCATTCATAAATGAGGATTTTTGTTCAAGATCAAGCCTACGCCCCGGAGGGGCAGGCACAGAAATTGTGCCCCGGTTAAATATTAAATACGGATTTAACGGGGCAAGCAAAAAACCCATTTATGGATGGACACAAAATATATGAACCGGACTATGGTGTCAAGAAATTTGGTTTGTTCTCAAAACCGTGGTTAATTTTTGTATTGCTTTATACCTGATGGTCTCATAAAACGTCAAAAAAACAACTTTTTACGAATTCATTAATTGGATAACATAGGGAGATCTTATGAAAAACATTGTAAATCTTTTGTTCAAAGCAAATATTTTAAAAGAAATTCCCCGATCCGGCTACCATTTTCTTGGGGCGGGGAAGGAGTCCGTGGCCGAGCATTCGTTTTCCGTTTCATTCATTGCTTTTGTCATGTCTCAAATAGAACCGGATGTTGACGCGTTCAAACTGATCGCCATGTCCCTGGTGCACGATCTCCCGGAGGCAAAAACCGGTGACCTGAATTATGTCCAGAAAAAATATGTGACCGCAGATGAAAATAAAGCGGTGAGGCATATTATTAGAGACTTGCCCTTTGGTACAAAAATTGGCGAGTTAATAGAAGAATTTAATGCCTGCCAGTCCATAGAGTCCAAACTTGCACATGATGCAGATCAGCTTGCGCTGATTTTGGACTTAAAATCTCTTTCGGACATCGGCTACGAACCTCCCAAAAAATGGCTGCCTTTTGCGTTGAAGCGCCTGCAAACCAAAACCGGTCGAACCCTT
>JAFDEW010000508.1 GCA_019310125.1 Deltaproteobacteria bacterium
CCTTCACCGACCCTATGTGTTCAGGTCGGGATGCCGCTGGATCGCAGCGGCGGGTTTCCCCATTCGGAAATCCCCGGATCAACACCTGTACACGGCTTCCCGAGGCTTATCGCAGTGTCCCACGTCCTTCATCGGCGTTTGGCGCCAAGGCATCCACCGTAAGCCCTTAGTAACTTACTCACGTGATGCGGAGAAATCGAACTTCTTCTCTTATGTTGACGCGCTCTCTATTCAATTGGTAAGGTGCTGTTGCGGCGGCTTGGTCAGCTACCGCCAGTTGGCACCCACATCCCCCCGCTTGTCAGTGCCATCTGGCGATGGCTCACTTACACAACACAGCCCGGCTCACTGCCGTGCTGTTCTCCCTGCCTCAGTGCACCGCTCCCCTGGCTATTTTGCTGCTAATTCACTCTTATCAAATACCAAATTGTTAGCTTTTCTCCAAATAAATAGAACTTGATTCTGACCTTAATAACTGAGAAGTGATAGGAAGGGAGGGAGTACGGGAGGGGGAGGAGTAGAGCGACCGACTGCACCACGAGGGTGCGGGAGGGAAGCTCGAAGCTCCAAGAAAGGAGGTGATCCAGGCGCACCTTCCGGTACACCTACCTTGTTACGACTTCGTCCCAGTCACCAACCCCACCTTCGACAGCTCCCTCCTTGCGGTTGGGATACCGGCTTCAGGTGTTGTCAGCTTCCATGACGTGACGGGCGGTGTGTGCAAGGCCCGAGAACGTATTCACCGCACTATAGCTGACGCGCGGTTACTAGCAACTCCGACTTCATGCAGGCGAGTTGCAGCCTGCAATCTGAACTGAGACCAGTTTTGGGGATTGGCTCCACCTCGCGGTTTTGCAACCTGTTGTACTGGCCATTGTAGCGTGTGTGTAGCCCCGGATATAAAGGCCATGCTGACTTGACGTCATCCCCGCCTTCCTCCGGCACTAAACCGGCAGTCCTGTATGACACGTATAACATACAGCAAGGGTTGCGCTCGTTACCGGACTTAACCGGACATCTCACGACACGAGCTGACGACAGCCATGCAGCACCTGTCCAGGCTCCCCGAAGGGTCGGTCGCCTTTCGGTTCCCTACCACCTGGATGTCAAACCCGGGTAAGGTTCTTCGTGTAGCATCGAATTAAACCACACGCTCCGCTGCTTGTGCGGGCCCCCGCCAATTCCTTTGAGTTTTAGCCTTGCGACCGTAGTCCCCAGGCGGTGGACTTATCGCGTTAGCTACGGCACTGATGGATTTGACCCCACCAACGCCAAGTCCACATCGTTTACAGCTAGGACTACCGGGGTATCTAATCCCGTTTGCTCCCCTAGCTTTCGCGTCTGAGCGTCAGGTGCGACCCAGGAGGCCGCCTTCGCCACTGGTGTTCCTCCCGATATCTACGCATTTCACCACTACACCGGGAATTCCACCTCCCTCTGTCGCCCTCTAGCCAGGCAGTTTTGAACGACCTCTCCTAGTTGAGCCAGGAGCTTTCACGTCCAACTTACCCGACCGCCTACACGCGCTTTACGCCCAGTAAATTCGGATAACGCTCGGATCCTACGTGTTACCGCGGCTGCTGGCACGTAGTTAGCCGATCCTTATTCCTGGAGTACCGTCCTTCCTCTTCCTCCAGAAAAGCGCTTTACAACCCGAAGGCCTTCTTCGCGCACGCGGCGTTGCTGCATCAGGCTTTCGCCCATTGTGCAATATTCCCTACTGCTGCCAAGGCTTTCGCCCATTGTGCAATATTCCCTACTGCTGCCATCCGTAGATGTCTGGCCCGTGTTTCAGTGCCAGTGTGGGGGGCCACCCTCTCAGGTCCCCTACCCGTCTTCGCCTTGGTAGGCCGTTACCTTACCAACTAGCTGATGGGACGCAGGCCCCTCCCGAAGTGGATTACTCCTTTAGTCGTACAGCCTCTAACCAGTACGACCACATGGGGTATTAGCAGTCCTTTCGAACTGTTATCCCCCGCTTCGGGGCAGGTCACCAACGCGTTACTCACCCGTTCGCCACTAGGAGTAAAAACCGAAGTAAGTACTCCCCGTTCGACTTGCATGTATTAGGCACGCCGCCAGCGTTCATCCTGAGCCAGGATCAAACTCTCCGCAAAAAAGCATCTAAAAGATGCGTGTTTACTTGTTCACACTTATCCCGTTCTTTCTCAGGTACTTCCTATCACTCTTCAGTTGTTAAGGTACTGTCCGTTAAGGCGGACAGGATTTTATCAGTCTGGTGTTACCTTGTCAAGGGTAAACACAATAAACAACCGGCGTCCATTTCCTGGCCCCGGCGCTCAGATGGATAAAATGGCTATCCGTCTATCAGGTATTCAAATATTAACGATCTTCCCTTCTAGAGGGCGAGATCTCAACACTTCATTGTGCTGAGAATTATAAGCCGAATCAGTTGGATGTCAAGCGATAGTTTTAGACTGGGAGTTTAACAATTTGAGCGCTGACTGGGCCATTATCGCTGCTCCCAGCGGCAAACAACCCTCGTCGATATCAAATCTGGCATCGTGATGGCGCCGGGTGTCGCCTTCG
>JAFDEW010000509.1 GCA_019310125.1 Deltaproteobacteria bacterium
CCGGTTCCTACCTCCCCGGTAATTTCTACAAAACCGTCCCCTTGGATCACTGCATAGGTAAGATGCGCAAGAACCTCTTCATGGCTTTTGCTCAAAAAGAGGTAGGCAGGATTCGGAACGAGCTTAAACGGTCTTTCTCTGAAACTGAAAAAGTTTTTGTACATCTGCGACGGCCTTC
Organism: Deltaproteobacteria bacterium; assembly: GCA_019310125.1. Lineage (GTDB taxonomy): Bacteria > Desulfobacterota > Desulfobacteria > Desulfobacterales > UBA11574 > S5133MH16. Next base: position 179 of record JAFDEW010000509.1, read on the forward strand.
TTTCCGGAATTTCTAGCCCTCTATAAACAAAGAAAGAAGTGAAAAATTAATAAACTCTTAATGCTAATTTAACACTTGTATAAACACAGCCAAGCAACTTTTTAATCCGTCCATAAATGGATCATTTTTCTTTGTTAGCTTTATTTAAGTTCGCCATCGGGAGTTGAATAAAATCGCCGAGTGATTTTATAACTTGAAAAGTGTTTAAATTAAGGATATTATCATTGGAACTTTTTAAAAGCAAACAATGATTTTTTAATATAAGACTTCTTAAAAAAGTTGACTTGAAAGATTCTTAGTTACTAACATGCCGGTATATGAATATACAGCCTTGGATATAAAAGGGAAAACCGTCTCAGGGATAATTAATGCCGAAAGCGCCGGTACCGCCCGTCAGAAGTTGCGTGCATCCAGAAACTTTCCGGTCTCCATAAAAGAAGTACATGATACTGCCGCAATAAAAACACCTTCGTCTGTTTCAATTACGCGTTATTTTGCACGTGTCAAACCAAATGACGTTTCAATGATGACACGACAACTATCAACGTTGGTAGGAGCCGGATTTCCACTTGTATCGGCTTTAGATACCTTAATACCACAAACCAGATCTCAAGTATTCAAAAAAATACTGTCAAAGATCAAGGACTCAATCGTGGAGGGAAACAGCTTTGCCCGATCTTTATCTTTGTATCCGGGAACGTTTTCCTCGCTATATATAAACATGGTCAGTGCCGGTGAAACTTCCGGAGCGCTTGAGATCGTTTTAGAACGGCTTGCCGATATTACCGAAAAACAACAGGCCTTAAAACATCGCATCAGATCAGCTCTAGCTTATCCGATTTTAATGTCCTGTATCGGAGCACTTGTTCTATTCCTTCTTTTGACATTTATTGTTCCCAGTATAACGTCAATTTTTGAAGACATGAATCAGACCCTTCCGGCCCCGACGCTTTTTCTTATCGGTATGAGTAATTTTTTCAAAATATACTGGTGGATCATACTTATCGTGATCGGATTGATGCTGATAACCTTGCGCATGATGAAAAACACGGTGAAAGGTCATTATTTTTTTGATAAAATTATACTCCTTTTGCCCGGTTTTGGAATTTTAACCAAAAAACTGGCTGTGGCCCGCTTTGCCAGGACACTGGGTTCGCTTCTTGAAAACGGGATTTCCATGTTGCCGGCACTTGGAATCGTAAAGAATATAGTAGAAAACGTGTTAATTGCCGATATCATTGAAGAAGCTTCACAAGAGGTCGGAAAAGGACAGGGACTGGGCGTGTCTTTGGCGGAAAGTAAAATATTCCCCGATCTTTCCATCCAGATGATTCAGGTGGGAGAACAAAGCGGAGAATTGGAAGCCATGTTGAACAAAATTGCAACTGTATTTGAAAATGAAGTGGAAATGAGCGTGATGAGCATGACATCACTTCTTGAACCCCTTATGATATTAATTATGGGCGTTATTGTCGGTTTCATTGTCCTTTCCATATGCTTACCGATTTTTGAAATGAACCAGCTTGTCAGGTAACAGTAAGTACGGATGGGGATTTACGCTTATAGAACTGATGGTTGTCATCGTAATATTGGGGATCCTTGCCGGGCTTATCGTTCCCAGGATAATGGGACGGCCCGAGGAGGCAAAGCAGCTTAAAGCAAAGATGCAGATCGAGAGCCTGGAGACCGCCCTGAAATTATATAAACTCGATAACGGCATGTATCCGGATACCGAACAGAGTCTGCAGGCACTTATTGAGGAGCCTGAGACCGGGATAGTCCCCAAGAATTGGCGCAAGAAGGGTTATCTTGAAAAAGGGAGGCTTCCGAAAGATCCCTGGGGGAATGAGTTTGTCTATCTTTCCCCGGGTGCGCATGACGATTATGACATTATTTCATATGGTGCGGACGGGG
>JAFDEW010000173.1 GCA_019310125.1 Deltaproteobacteria bacterium
TAACGGGATAAAAATATCGGAGCGAATGCGCCATGCCCATATTCATTTTACCTAAAATCGGTCCTACCCGCCCGGCCTTGCGCTGCTTCATAACTCTTTTGATGATTCTGTTCTTCATGGCCGTACTCTGCATCACCCCCCTTGCAGCGTCCGGCGATGAGTCGATTTTTCGCACGGCCCTGCCGTCGACGGAATGGCGGATGGAAGGACAGTCCTATGCGTTTCTTCCCCAAAACCTCTATGAATATATTAATGGCGAAGCCGAATTTTTTATTGCATTTGGTTTTATTGAACTGACAGGGGCAAACTATACATCTGTTGGCGGCGATAATGATACGGTGACCATCGATATTTATGATATGGGAAATAAACTCAATGCGTTCGGAGTATTCCAGTCAAAAAGAGGCGGCCAGGTATCCGCTTTGAACGTGGGCGCCGCATCTACCGGATCTGATGGTTACCTTGCGTTTTATAAAAATCGATTTTTTGTTGAAATACAGGCTTATATCGCTGGCGAGAAACAAAAGCACGGGGTCAAGACCCTGGCTGCAAGCATTGCGGCGCAGTTGTCGGGTGACAACACTCCGCCGTGGGAGCTTTTGTATCTTCCCGAAAAAAACAGGATTGCCGGATCAGAGCGCTATATAAAAGGCGGCATACTGGGACACGCGTTTTTGGACAGGGGTATGGTATGCGATTATCGCATCCAAGGTCAAAAAATAACGGCCTTTGTTGCCATGCTTCCCTCACCCCGGGACGCGGTGCACGCCGTGGAACAACACCGGTCTTTTCTTTTGAAATCCGGGGAAAAATGTCTGCCCTTTGATGGGGTTGGTAATCACGGTTTTGTTTCCGAGGAACCCTATCATCAAAAAATCATCGAAGCACAGGCAGGGGCCTTTGTAGCAGGGGTCTATGATCTGAGCACCATAGAACCAGGAAAAACTTTATTGGAAGATATAATAAAAACCATAAAACAAATGGAACCTAAGTAGTTGAGGGGTCGGGGAGTTTTTTTTAATTCAACCGCTCCATGAATAATCAGCAACTGCATCGTACAAACTCATACATAAGGGCTCGTAACGAAAGAACAGTGTTTAAATAGTAAAATAAATGGGTTAGGTGGATCAAATTTTTTATCTTTTAAGTGCGAATTGGAAAAAAGCGCTGTTCTTTCGCAACGATCCCTAATGCATTCAAACAGTGTACGATTTCGTTGCTGATCATTCATTCCGCTTCATTTAAGGGTTTTAAGGAAAAACTCCCTGACCCCTCAAGTAGTTGAAGTGTCAGACGGTAAGGTGATGGTTACCGCAAATCCTTTGGGTTTGAGGTTTCGGGCGGAAACCGTGCCTTTGCAGGTTTCAATGCAGGTTTTTACGATAGCCAGTCCAAGGCCCACGCCGCCGGAACAGCGATCCCGTGAGGGTTGGGGGCGAAAAAACGGTTCGAAAAGCTGTTCCACAAGGTCATGGGGCACGCCGGGACCGGAGTCCCTGACCTCGATTTCCGTTTTATTTTCTTTTCTTTTAGCTGAAACCTGAATTGGTCCCGCATCTCCGGCGTATTTTACGGCATTTCTGATAATATTGGCCAGTGCTCGGGCCAGAAGCTCGGGGTCTGCGATCACCCGGATTTTGGGATCGATTTTCGTGATGATCTCCGTTGAGGGCATGCTCTCCCGTTGCACCGCCCGTTGCAATACGGGAAGCAGTTCAACGGTCTTGAGCATAACCTTTGCCGTGTCCATTTCGGCCCGTGAAAAGGAAAGCAGTTCGTTGACCAGGTTCGACATGTGGGTTACATCTTCCATCACATCGACCACCTGCTTTCGGTTTGTTGCATCCACGCGGTGTTCCAGTATGCCGAGCCCGAGCTGAATCCGGGCGATAGGGGAGCCCAGTTCATGGGCCACATCACCCAAAAAACGTTTCTGACCTTTCACAAAACCGCATAAGCGCGACGTCATGTGGTTGATGGCACTTGCCAGGCGCCCGATTTCATCGGACCTCGGTTCATTGATGCGAACATCAAATCCTCCCTTGGCAATTTCCTCGGCCGCGCGAGTCATCCGGGCAAGCGGTCCCGTGATGTTTCTCACCAAAGGAATCCACAACAACACTGAAATCAGCATCACCGCCGCCGCCACAATAATCCACGGCAAAGGATCGAAAAAAAAGCCGTTTCCGGTTATGGAATCCGACACGGCAAGAAGTACGGCGCGCACCGGGGGGCGCGATGGGGTAAGGGACACCGGGATCCGAACCCCGGCCCAGTATCGCGTGGGATTTTTCGTTCGCATCATGAAGCGATGCTTTTTGACATGCCTATCGCGGGGTTTGCGCGGCGGTGAAAACTCGCCCTTTGGGGGTCTCTGCCGGAAAGCGCCCATGACCATTTTCATCACCGCCTCAGGAATATCCATATCCTTTGATAAAGATTGGGAACTGCCTTTGTATAAGAGAGCAAAGTCCACCTGGTAGATCTCTGCATGCCGGGCGAGCACATCAGACCAGTTCGCGGTGGGCGCCTGATTCAGTTCATGGGAGATCAGCCTCCCGGCGGTTCGCAATCGATCCGATGCCTGTTGACCAAAAATAGCATGCAGATCTATCTGGGACCCAAACGCGAAGAACACCGCCAGGACCGCCGCTACAAGGGCCAGGTTCATAAAAAACCAGAGGAGGATTTTGGAGAATAACGATGAAAAAGGCTTCATAATTCCTGACTCCCCGGGTCTATAAACATATACCCGACGGATCGAACGGTTTTAATGAATCTGGGGTTTTGGGAATCATCTCCCAGCTTTCGCCGCAGCGAGGAGATATGGACATCCACGGAGCGGTCGAAAACATCGTAACTTCGACCGGAAACGGCGTCCAAAAGCTGGTCCCGTGTTAATACCCGCCCTGCAGCCTTGGCCAGGCACGTCAGAAGATCGAATTCGATGGGGGTCAGGGTTAATATATCAGCGCCCAAGCGGGCCGTTCGGGAGGTTGGGCTGATTTGGAGATCTCCCAGAATCAAGGCTTGATCCATGGCATCGGGAGCGGGGTGAGGTTCGGATTTGAAAGACCGGCGGGTCACGGCGCGAAGGCGCGCTAAAAGTTCCCGGGTGGAAAAGGTTTTGGGTAAATAATCATCGGCCCCCATTTCGAGTCCCACAATTCTGTCCGTCTCATCGCCACGCGCGGTGAGCATCAATACCGGTATGTCCGATTCCTTGCGCAACCGTTTCAACACTTCGAACCCGTCCATCTCCGGCATCATGACATCGAGAATAACCACGTGAAAATCGCCGGCCAAGACCCTTTCCAGTCCATGGGTTCCGGTGTGGGCGGCATCCACATCATAGCCCATAGGCTCCAGGTAGTCTTTGACCAGCCTGCAAAGCTTTTTGTCATCATCGATAATCAAGAGGTTAATTCTGGAAGTCGAATTTTCCTGATTCTCCATAACTGCACCCCATCGTAATATCCGTCTTACCTGCTCCTATTATTTATATGATTCATGACATCAGTGCAATATTCTTTACAAAACATTTACAATTTTGCCCTAAAATCAACATAAATTCTTTACATTTATTGCTTATATTAAGTTCAACACCGAGGAAAAAATTCCTTGAAAACCAACAATCTCAAACAAGGAGGTACACCATGAATTCGAATCTTAGGCAAAAATTCTTTACCGGCGCAATGGTTCTTTTGGTCACGGTATTTTTCATTCCGGCTTTTGCGGGAGCGTTTACGCCAGGCCAGTGCAAGCCTGACAAAGGATTTGGCATGAAAAGGCATCACGTGTCGCCGTTGGGAATCTGGCAGAATCCGAAAATGGTTCAGGAGCTGGGACTCACCGACGAACAGGTCAAAGGACTCCGGGAAGCGGATTTTTCCCATCGTGAAAAGCGTCTGCAGTTGAAATCCCAACTCGACGGTCTTCACCTTGAAATGAAAAAATTGTTTTCCGCTGACCCCGTGAACGAGTCGGATATTCTCCAACTCGCCCAAAAGATTTCAAATCTCAAAGGCAAATTGTTTGTCCGGAAAATTGAGTCTCGCCTGACAGTTGGAAAGCTGTTAACTGCGGATCAACTCAAAAAACTCAAGAGATTTGACTTGCGTCACTCTGGAGCGCACGGTAAAATGCATGGAAAGGAAAAATATCGCAGGACTCCGCCTGAAATTGAAAGTGCAAACCCAAACAAATGATACGGCATCTCATTATTACCTCCGACGGTTCGGCCTCCCACATATATCAGGAGGTCGAACAGGAGGGATGATTTTTGATCAGAAAAGGAGTCCGTTGGATGAAAACTTCTTCCGGAGAATAGGGCGTTCACCCGTTGTTGATATCATTTCTAAGATCGTCGTAATCACCTGAATTTTAATGTTATTTCACATGGGCTCACCATGTGCCTGGATTTTTCCACAGGCGCGAAAGGAGACATTATGAGAGCTGCAAGACTCATTATGGGAGGATTGGCATGGATGATTATCGCCATGCTCTTCATACCTCCCGGAATACCTGCGCAGGATTACGAGCAACCAGAGCAAACAGACAGGTTCGGGAAGGAAGAGCTGGATCAGATGCTTGCGCCGATCGCTCTGTATCCGGATTCGCTGATCGCCCAGATACTGATGGCATCGACTTATCCGCTGGAGGTGGTTCAGGCCGATCGTTGGGTGCAACAGAACAAAACGCTAACCGGTGATTCGCTGGACGACGCCCTGAAGGAAAAATCTTGGGACCCCAGCATAAAATCGCTCTGTCATTTCCCTGACGTGCTTTTTGCAATGAGCGACAAACTCGACCAAACCAGTAAACTGGGAGACGCCTTTCTAAGTCAAAATGATGACGTCATGGCGACCATACAGCAATTGCGACGAAAAGCCGAGACCCAGGGCAATCTCAAGACAACCAAAGAACAGAAAGTCATCCACGAAGCGGATGCCATCCGGATCGAGCCTGCCGTTCGTCAGGTTGTCTATGTGCCGGTTTACGACCCGCTCTATGTTTATGGTCCGTGGTGGTATCCTGCATATCCGCCCTATTACTGGTACTATCCGCCCGGTGTAATTATTACCGGCGGTTTTATCAGCTTCGGACCTCGCTTTTTTATCGGAATCGATTTATTTGCATGGAGCTGGTTCGACTGGCATAATCACTATATTTATATAGACGTGCATCGAGCGAGACGATTCCATAGATTCCCTAACAGGCATTATTCCGACCGCCGGTTTTCTTGGCGGCATGACCCTGTGCACAGAAGAGGCGTCGCTTACAGGGACAGAAGAACCAGTGAGCGATTCGGAAAGAGACCCTATCGAAGAACGTTGCCTGGCCCGGAAATGAGGGGGTACCCGGTAAGAAACCATAAAAAAAGGGCGGTTGAACCGTCAAGGAACTCCATCAAACGCCGGGAATCAGCCGATGTGTCCCGGATAAGAACGGAACGTGAAAGGGTCCGGCGCACCCAAGAACAACGGAAAAAAGCGGATGTGTCCAGGATAAGGACGGAACGTGAACGGGTACGGCGCACCGAAGAACTCCGGAAAAAAGCGCATGTGCCCCAGGTAAAAATGGAACGTGAAAGGGTACGGCGCACCCAAGAACACCGGAAAAAAGCAGATGTGCCTCGGGTAAAAATGGAGCGTGAAAGGATTCAGCGCACCCAAGAACGCCGGGAAAGCGCTGGCACACGCGGAGCAAGGCCCGAGGGAAAAAAACTTCGGATACCTGAAGGCCGGAATACTCCCTTCCATGGCGTGGGCAACGGAAGTTTTGAACGCAAGGCAAGCCAACGCGGGATCCAAAGGCCCCGGGGCGGTGGCTCCCGGAGTAGCGGTCAAGGCAGCGCGCGCCAAGGTGGCGGATTTCGCAGATAGCAACCCAAAGGAATTATCGTGAATTCTTAGGAGGATTGCTATTTAGTGCCCGAACGAAAACTAGGATTTTTCGTTAAGATCAAGGAAGACGAAAATTTTAACCACAGGAATACTGGTAGTATTTCGAGGATTAAAATTTGAGTCTGACGCAGATATTGGCGGAAAAGACAGTTTTCATTCACGCACTATTTAAACAAGGGAGGAATTATGAGTAGCATTGCATTATATCAGAACAATGAGGAGCGTTGGTTGAGCGTGCTGTCTTGCCTTATCTCCGGCACCCTGTTCTTGCTCTGGGCCGCTTCATGTTCGCATGCAGGAGACATGCCGCATCGCAGCTTTTTGTCGCCGGAAAAGGCGGTGACGTCTTTGGTCACTGCGGTCAGGGCAAATGACATGGACGAAATGCTCGCCATTTTAGGTCCCGGGAGCAGGGAACTGATCTTTTCCGGTGATGACGTGGCAGACAGTACCGGACGAGAAAAATTCCTCAAGGCCTATGACCGAATGAACAACCTTCAAAAAGTGTCAGCAGACAAAGT
>JAFDEW010000510.1 GCA_019310125.1 Deltaproteobacteria bacterium
TTTTAAGCGTTTGAACACCCGGAGTTGCCCGCCGAGCTGATAGTTGACGGCGATTTCCGGTTCCAGATCCTTATTGCCGTACAAGGGATCGTTTACCCATGCACCGGGCGGAGCTGAAAATCCTTTGGACACCTGGGCCCGGACAAGGGCGTCGGCCCATGGAAATCGATAGACCACACCGCCGGAAGGACTGACTTCGGAATCAAATTCCCGGTTATCGTCATAACGGACTCCTGCAGTTACCGTTACATTCCCTATGGTAAGCGTATCATTGGAATACACGGCCCAGTTTCCGGTCTCGTACGTTTGGGAGTAATTTGCCCAGTCGTATTCGCCCCAGTCCCCGTCAAAGCCCAGGTTGAGGGTGTTGGCATCGGTTATGTCCCAGTTGATCCGCGCGCTTGTCCCCCAGATTTCATCCCCCCAGATTTCATCCTGGTAATCATTATAAATCTCCCGGTGGTCCGGATACACGTCGTCGATGGTATTCTCGAATTTATGGTGCCGACCCTCAAGCGTTACCATTAGATTGTCGGCGGGTGTGGTTTCAAAAAGAAGGCGCTCATAGGTTCGTTTGCTATCCATATCGTCCCAGAACTCCGGATAGTTGAGAACCGGGTCTTCATTTTGGCCCTTGTCATAGCTGTAGACAAAGTTCAGACGACTTTTGGTTCCCAGGTCATAGTTGATCTTGGCATACACGGCATCCTGTTGGTATTGGGTGTGGCGGATAAAACCGTCGCTCCGTTCGTGGGTCAGAGAAACAAGATACCCCAATCGATCCCTGGTGCCGCTAACGGTTCCCCGGCTCTTTGAAGTTTCATACTCTCCGTAAGACGTCCGGACATCCGCGGCAAAGGGTTTTTTGCGCTCCGGATCTTTTGTAATGATGTTGATGACCCCGCCCAGAGAAGATCCCCAGGCCGAAGAGGCCGCGCCTTTGTAAATTTCGATCCGGTCAATGCTGTCAACGGGAATGTAGGAAAGGTCGGTCATGGGGTTGGCCAGCATATTCAGCGGCACATTATCCTGAAAAATCGCAACATGACGAATTTCCGAGCCCTGAATACGAATTCCCGAGGCATCGCTCCCCAGGCCGCCGTTAAACTCCACATAGACCCCGGGAATGTATTGAAGCACCTCGGCCGCACTGGACGCCGGCATCTTTTCCATATCTTGGGCGGTAATAACGGTAATATTGGCGGCAACATCTTGTTTGGGCGTTTGCACCCGCGTGGCAGTAACCACAACCTCTTCCAGTTGCGCAACAGCCCGTGATTCGTCGGCCATATCAGACGCCCATACAACTCCGGGAACCATCATTGAAATAACAACAAGTGCAGCGCATTTACAGGCATATAAACAACCACACCATTTTCGATGATAAAAAGATTTTTTTATTTTCATTCCAATTTCATAACTCCTGACCTGTATACGTAATTTCAACGTGATATGAAGGTTTAGTCGTAATTTCAGACGCAATAATTTGAACATTGAACATATTAAAAGATGAACGTCCAACATCGAACGTTCAACATCGAATGTTGAATGAAAGACAAAAACAAAGGTTGGGCGTCGAATTTTTGAAAACAAATGAAGTTAAATTGCGGAGCGAAGCGACACCATATTCGATGTTCAACGTTCGATGTTCGATGTTCGACGTTCATCTTTTATCTGCTCTCAAGGTGTGGATTCCTCATTAAAATATGTTGAATCTGAATTTACGATAGGTCAGATTTTATATTTCTTCACCTTATCAATCAGGGTCTTGCGACTGATTCCCAGTAACTCGGCCGCCCGGGTTTTATTTTGGGAAGTTCTCTTCAGGGCGAGTTCGATAATAAATTTTTCCAAATCCTTTAAATTCAAATCAGAAATGTCTTCCACGGCTCTGGTATCAAAAGGCAGATGTCTTGTTGTAATCATTGATTCACTGCAGGTAATCACGGCCCTTTCCATGACGTTAATCAACTCCCGGACATTGCCGGGCCAGTTGTATATCATGAGCGATTCCAAAGCGCTTTCGGAAAGACCGGTAATGGAACGAATGTCCTCTTTCCGGTGTCGCAAGGGCGGAATTTTAATTTCATAGACGTTGATGCGAAAAAAAAGATCCTGCCGAAAGCGGCCTGCAGCAACATCCGCCTGAATATCCCGATTCGTGGCGGTAATGATGCGAAAGTCCGATGATAACGGCAGGGTCCCTCCCACGCGGGTAAAACTTTTTGACTCCAGGAC
>JAFDEW010000017.1 GCA_019310125.1 Deltaproteobacteria bacterium
TCCACCACCACCGGCACCTGTGCCTGCTGGATGATAATCTGAATCGAGTCTCGTGTTTTCAACCCTCGATTGGTTCCAATCGGGGCCCCCAGGGGCATCACCGTAACCGTTCCCACATCTTCCAGGCGCTTGGCCAGGACCGGGTCCGCATTAATATAAGGAAGTACCTTGAATCCGTCTTTAACCAGGATTTCGGCCGCCTTCAGGGTTTCCACCGGATCGGGCAGCAAATAATGGGGATCGGGCGTGACTTCCAGCTTGACCCAGGGCTCGCATCCCGCTGCCCGGGCAATCCGTGCCAGACGAATAGCTTCCTCCGCATCCCTGGCGCCGCTGGTGTTGGGCAAAAACAGGTATCGATCTCGATCAACGGCTTCCATAAGGTTGTCCTGAGGATCGTTCAAATCCACACGGCGCAAGGCTACGGTAACAATCTCGGTGCCCGAGGCCGCAAGGGCCTGCTGCATGATCTGGGTGGAGGCAAACTTGCCGGTCCCGACCAGCAGGCGGGAATGAAAGGTGCGATCCGCAATAATCAGCGGAGGTAATTGGGTCATGGTTGTCTCCTTTTTTATTGGTTGACTTTTTACGAGTTCATCAATTTTGCCGCCCGGCATACGTCGCAACATGGCGGCGGCAGTTCGATTTCCCGAAATACCAAATTCAGGGCGTCGAAAGTCAACAGCCGCCCGAGCAGGAGTTTTCCGCTGCCGGTCAGGAACTTAACGGCTTCAGCAGCCTGTAGGGTTCCCAGTGTGCCGGGCACCACCCCCAGAACCCCGACTTGGTCGGTGGAGGATACCTGACCCGGTTCGGGAATGTTGCCGAACACGCATCGGTAACAGGGCCCTTGGCCGGGTACGATGGTCATGACCTGGCCGAACATGCCTAAGATGCCGGCATGGCAAAAGGGAACCTTGGCATGAACACATATGTCGTTGACCAGAAACTTGGCTTCGAAATTATCCGTGGCTTCGATCACGAAGTCATACTTTTTTACCAACTCGTGGCCATTTTTGGCAGTAAACGGCTCACTGTAGGGTTCAATGCAAACATCCGGGTTCAGGCGATGCAATTTATCTTGAGCGGAGTGGGTCTTCAACTCGTCCAGATCCTCGGAAGTATGCAAAATCTGGCGCTGCAGGTTGGACAGTTCGACTCGATCCCCATCCACAATACCGATAGTCCCTACGCCGGCGCAGGCCAAATAGAGCAAGGCAGGACTGCCCAATCCTCCGGCGCCCACCACCAAGACCCGGCCCTTTAAGAGCTTTTGCTGTCCGGTCATGCCGATTTCCGGCACCAGGATATTGCGCGAATACCGAATCTTCTGGGTTGGGGTCAAATCTTTCATCAAATTCGTTAAAGTATGATACGATCAAACGTTTTAATCGCGCAAAGATCACCGCACATGGTGCAGACATCCCGATCATGATCTTCGGTCTGCATGCGGCGCTTGCGGGCTAAATTCGGGTCGATGGCCTGGCTAAACATGGTTTCCCAATCGAATTCGCGTCGCGCCAGGGACATCTTCCGATCCCAGTCTTCGGACCCCGGCAGCCCCTTTTCCAGATCGCCGATATGAGCCGCAATCCGCGTGGCCATGACACCGTCATGCACATCCTGGACCGTGGGCAGATGCAAGTGCTCTGCAGGTGTCAGATAACACAAGAAATCCACACCACTGGCCGCAGCTACCGCTCCGCCGATGGCACCGACCAGATGATCGTAGCCCGGAGCAATGTCGGTGGGCAAAGGCCCCAGCACGTAATATGGCGCGTTGTCGCAAACGCGCTTTTGTAATTGTACATCCCCGGCGATGCGTCCCAGCGGAACATGTCCGGGACCTTCGATCATCACCTGGACACCGGCATTTCGGGCGCGTCGCGCCAGATCGCCCAAAATCAAAAGCTCTGAAATTTGGGCACGATCTTCCGCATCATGGATTGCTCCGGGGCGAAGTCCATCCCCCAAAGACAGGGTAACATCATGTTGCCGACAGATTTCCAACAGACGATCGTATTGGGAAAACAGGGGGTTTTCCTTTTTATTGGCGGTGATCCATTCGGCGATAAAGCTGCCGCCGCGGGACACCATGCCCATAATCCGGTTGCACCCCTTAAGGACGCTTAAGCTTTGTCGGGTGATACCGCAATGTACGGTTATGAAATCGACTCCCAGCTCGGCTTGCGTCTCGATTTCCTCCATAAGGTCGTCCGCGGTCATCTGTGCAGGAGTTTTGTTATTTGCCATCAACTTGCTGACCACTTTATAGATCGGAACGGTGCCCACCATGACCGGGGAGTGTTTCAATATGGTTTCCAATATGAGGTCGAGGTTTCCGCCGGTGGAAAGGTCCATCACCGCATCCGCACCGGCCGCAACCGCCGTATCAAGTTTGACCAGTTCTTCTTTCAAATCATGGTGGCTCGGTGAGGTGCCGATGTTGGCATTCACCTTGGTTTTCAATCCCTGACCGATGCCGCGCGCTTCGAAAATCCGGTTGCGGTTTTTGGGAATTACCACCACGCCGGCGGCTACTTTTTCTCGCACCTGTTCGGCGCTAAGACTCTCTTTTTGGGCAACCTGATGCATGGCCTCTGTAATCCGATTGCTTCGGGCCGCTTGAATCTGTGTCATTTTATATCTCCGTTCGTTGCGTTTTTTCCCATTTTATGGGATCTGAAGGCCAAGTACTGCATTTTTGGCCTGAAATGCCGTGTTCCTTGATTGCTTTGAGCAGTGAGAAACCCGTGTTTAGTAGTTATCTGATCGGTTGGCAAAAAGGGGGCGATCGGTAAGCAAATAAATTGTATTTCAAAAAAAATGCTGTTTCCCCGAATAGGAAAACAGCATGGACAATCAAATCCGAATCGCATGCCCGTTTCCCTTCGCAGGTATTACCCTGATCAGGTGGTTAAGGGTTGTCCTTTGCCGGACTCTCAGATGATACCAACACCCCTAACGAGATAATATTATTTTAAATCTAAGTCTTTAGGTTGTCAAGTGATCTTTTTTAAGCTTTTTATAACACCCAATAACCCAATTTTTAACACACTATAATAATACGATAAATTTCGTATCCGCTTAAGGTTTGACATTAAACCGTGAATGTTTATTTTTTTAGTGTTTGTCAATAACAACCACAGGAGGAATTCATGCGTTTTGATAAATTTACTATAAAATCACAGGAACTTATTCAAAATGCCCAATCCATGGCTTCAGAGCATAATAACCAGCAGATCGAGCCGGAGCATTTACTTCTTGCCATGCTCAATGAACCGGAAGGAATCGCCCGGGCCATGCTGAATAAACTGGGTGTTTCTCCGGATAATGTTTCCCGTGAAGTTACCGCAACCATTGATAAATTCCCAAAAGTAAGCGGATCTACGGTTGGAGATGCCTTCATATCTCCCCGGACAAAAAGTATTCTTGATGCTGCTTTTGCAGAGGCCGCCAAGATGAAAGATCAATACGTGAGCATTGAACACATTTTTATTGCCATATCAGACGAAAAAAATGGAGACGCCGCCAAAATTTTAAGGGAAAAGGGAATTTCAAGAGAGACCATCTTAAAAGTTCTCCTGGATATTCGAGGGACCCAGTGTATCACCGATCCGAATCCGGAAGAAAAATACCAGGCCCTTGACAGGTTCAGCCGCAATCTGACTGATCTGGCTCGCCTGGGCAAGCTTGATCCCGTTATCGGACGTGATGATGAAATCCGTCGAATCGTCCAGGTTTTGTCCCGGCGAAAAAAAAATAACCCTGTTTTAATCGGAGAGCCGGGTGTGGGAAAAACCGCCATTGTTGAGGGGCTGGCCCAGCGTATTATCGCCGGAGATGTATCTGAAAGCCTTAAAAACAGGCGGCTTGCCGCCCTTGATATGGGAGCGCTCATTGCCGGCGCCAAGTACAGGGGAGAATTTGAAGATCGTCTGAAAGCGGTTCTAAAAGAGGTGGAGAAAGCGGAAGGAGAAGTTATTCTTTTTATCGATGAGCTGCATACCCTTGTGGGAGCGGGTGCCAGCGAAGGGACCATGGATGCTTCAAACATGTTAAAACCGGCCCTTGCCAGGGGAACGCTGCGGTGTGTAGGCGCGACCACAATCAATGAATACCGTAAGTATATTGAAAAAGACGCCGCCTTGGAACGGCGTTTCCAACCGGTTATGGTGCTCGAGCCCAAGATACCATATCCGTGCTCCGGGGTCTTAAGGAAAAATACGAGGTCCACCACGGGGTGCGGATTAAGGATTCGGCCATCGTTGCCGCTGCTACCCTGTCTCATCGCTACATTTCCGACCGATTTCTTCCGGACAAGGCCATTGACTTGATGGATGAATGTGCTTCAAAACTCAGGATCGAGATCGATAGCATGCCTGTGGAAATAGATGAGATCCAGCGCAAGATAACCCAGGCTGAAATAGAACGGGAAGCATTAAAAAAAGAATCTGATTCTGCATCCAAAAAGCGCCTTGCCGGGCTTGAAGCCAAGATAAATAACCTGAAGGATGAAATTCTCGAAATGAAAGCCCACTGGCAGAATGAAAAGGATCTGATCCAGACCATCAGAAAGATCAAGGAGAATCAGGAGCAGCTTGGCATTGAAGAACAGCAGGCTGAAAGAGAGGGGAATCTGGCAAAAGTTGCGGAGATTAGATACGGGAAGGCTGTGGAACTCAGGAACAACTTGAACCAGGCCAATGAAAAACTCGCCAGCCTTCAGAAAAACAAAAAAATGCTTAAAGAGGAAGTGGATGCCGAAGACATTGCCCAGGTCATATCCAGATGGACCGGCATCCCCGTGAGCAGGATGCTTGAAGGGGAACGGGAGAAACTTATCCATATGGAAGATCGCCTCGGGGATCGGGTCATTGGACAGAAAGAAGCCATATCCGCGATCTCAAATGCAGTTCGTCGAGCCCGTTCCGGATTGCAGGACCCAAACCGGCCCATCGGATCCTTTGTTTTTATGGGTCCCACCGGTGTGGGTAAGACCGAATTGGCCAAGGCGCTGGCGGAATTTATTTTTGACAGTGAACAGGCCATGGTCAGGGTTGACATGTCGGAATACATGGAAAAGCATGCGGTTTCACGGCTGATCGGCGCCCCGCCGGGGTATGTGGGGTATGAAGAAGGGGGATATCTTACAGAGGCTGTCCGTCGGCGGCCGTATTCCGTGGTGTTGTTTGATGAAATCGAAAAAGCACATCCCGAGGTTTTTAATGTGCTGCTTCAAATTTTAGATGACGGACGGATGACAGACGGCCATGGAAGGACGGTGGATTTTAAGAATACGATCATCATCATGACATCAAACGTGGGCAGTCGGTGGATTCAGGAACTCGGAGAATCAAGACGCGAAGAAATGGAATCCAGAGTTACCGAGGCCCTGCAATCCAAATTTAAGCCTGAATTTTTAAACCGGATCGATGAAATCATAATTTTTGATAATCTGACACAGGAACAAATTGCTGAAATCGTTGACATCCAGGTTAAACGGCTGGGATCCAGGCTGGCTCAAATGAATATGACACTTGTCCTTTCAGAAAATGCACGGAATTTTCTTGCTGAAAAAGGATTTGATCAAATATATGGCGCTCGCCCATTAAAGAGAGCCATTCAAAAATATATCGAAAATCCGCTTTCCATGGAGATCCTGCAGGGAAATATTTCAGAAGGAACAAAGTTAAGAGCTGATGTGAAAGGAGATCAAGTTGTGTTCACTGCAGTCTGATAGGGTATCAATCAAGGCCGTTGGTAAACGCTGGTCCTTGTCTATTGACAAACCGTGGCTTCGTTGTCAGGTGTTCGGGTGTCAGGTGTCAGGTTAAGGGCGAAATAAGGTGATCCATAGCAGTTATATGAACACGGAAAAGGTGTTTTTAGAAAATCGGGGTCGTTACAAAGAATGAATTTGTATATTGAATGGATCGGAGAAAACATTGGAGCGGAAAGTCCCAGAGCGAGAGCGCCGCTGGGCAGTTAGGTGAGGAAACGGCAGTGTATGGCGTAAATCATGAATCGTCCCCTCAGGGCTGCATACCTCCTGACACCTGAAACCTGATACCTGAAACCAAATAGTCCGGCTTATGAACCGCCGGGCTTATTTGATTTGTTTTATTGTAACCTCACAATAAATTGGGGGCATCGATGATAAAATGAAAAAGATCCGACCGGTTGAAATATAAAATTTTATTTCACTAGAGTTAAATACTCAGTAGTTAATTTCTCATTATCTTCGGTGGTAATTTCTTTGGTAAGTCTTTCCATTGCCAGATCAATAGCCCTGTCAATCATTTCCGCTTTAAATTTGTTTTTGGCCTGTATAAAATGAGTATCGATTCTTCGCTTTGCGTCTTCTAACATCTTCTTGCTTTGATTTTGAGCGGTTTGGATAATGGCCTCTTTTTTCTTTTCCCCCTGGCGAACGATTCGCTCTTTTATTTCTGCGAAACGGACTTCACTTTCATCGATAATTTTAGAAGTCTCCTTGATCTTGCCTTTAAGTTCTACCTTATCATTCTCTATTTGCTTTATTTCCCGTGCCAGATTTTCTTTTTTACCCCGTAAAAAATTCATGAGAGGCGCTCTGCCAAATTTAACCAACACAAAGGCAAGTATTATAAAATTGATCCATTTTAAGACTATGTCATACGTACTACGCCAACTCCCTGCGTTTTCAGCAGCCCAAACGTCTTGCCCGCAAAGATGGAGACTTATAATCCCTACTAAAAAATAAAAGCACAGCCACATTATTTTATCGAGCCTCTTCATTGAACCAGCCTCCGATCCAACAAACATTCCATGATATTCACCACCAGGGATTCAGATTCCTTTTTGATATCTTTTCTGGCATCAGAAAGCAGCGTTTCAACTTCATTTTCAGCCTGTTGTCTTCTATCTTTGATTTTCTCCTGAACAGAAGCGAATATCGTAGCGGCCTCATTTTTTCCTAATTCTTCGATTTCACCTTGTAATTCAAACGCCTGATCTCTGGTTTCCATTTCCTTTGCTTTCAGCTTATTGGTGAGGTTTTGAAGCTCCTGGGTCGCATCCGCAATATCGCGATTTATCTGACCTATATAGCTCTCCCTTTCGCTCATTGTATTTTGTAAAGGACGAAACATAATACGGTTAATGATAAACAAAAAGATTAGGAATGAGATAAGTTGAACAAATAGCGTTTCATTTATAGTTATAAGAGCTATATTGCTGATAATATGCATAGTCCGCTTTCCAAAAAAACAGCTTCAGGAATTAAACAACAAAAAGAAGTAATAAAGCGATAACCAGTGAATAGATTCCGGTTGACTCGGAAACCGCCTGACCGACGAGCATTGTTCGGGTTAACAGTCCCGCTTCTTTTGGGTTCTTACCGATTGCTTCACATGCTTTTGCAGCGGCCATACCTTCACCGACTCCAGGACCGATGGCCCCGATCCCCATTGAAAGTCCCGCTCCTAGAAAAGCAGCTGCTTTTATAATGTCCGCGCCTTCGATTGCCATTTTTATCCTCCTAAAAGTTTATGGTTTATTTTGTTATCAAAAGAGATTATCATCACATGACAAAAATTAAAACCAGAGCGATCACCAGAGAATAGATTCCGGTGGATTCGGAAACCGCCTGGCCCACCAGCATTACTCTTACTAGCTCTGCGCTATTCTTCTGATTTTTTCCTACCTGTCCCACTGCGCTATACGCTGTCAGTCCTTCTCCGATTCCCGGCCCAATAGCACCGATCCCCATGCACAAACCCGCACCAAGTAAAGCCATGGCAGGTGCAAGCGCGTCCGTTGCCGGAAAGGTTTTAAACATCAATATAAAGCTTACCAAAAGACCATATATGGCTGTTGTTTCAGTAACCGCCATTCCCAAAAGCATAGTCGTCGTCGCAATTGTCGCCGATGAAGGTTGTCTTGCCACCGACTCACAGCAGGCGCCCGCAACCAAACCGTCTCCAATTCCCGGCCCGATGGCAGCTATTCCGCACGCGAACCCTGCCCCCAGAACCGCCGCCCAGGTTGGGCAAAGGGGAAGGGCGGAAAAATCTGAAAATAAAAGAATAAGAGCGGTTACCAGAGCAAAGATTGCTGGGGTTTGGCATATTGATGAGCCTATCAGCATGGTTGTGTTCAGGCGTTTGGTCATTGCCGGCTGGCGCGCTATCCCGGTACACGCTTCACCTGCGGGGAAACCTCCGCCCACACCTGAACCAATAGCTCCGAACCCCATGCACAATCCGGCCCCTATAAAGACCGCGACCATAATAATTGATGGGTTGGGGTTTTTTACAAACAGCAACATCATGGCAATAACGAGGCCGAAGATTCCAGCCGTCTCAGCAATGGCCTGGCCTACCAGCATTGTCTTAAAAATTTCGCCGGAAGCTTCGGGATTACGAGATATGGCTAAAGTGGCACGCGCTGCCGTTAATCCTTCACCGATCCCTGCGCCGATGGCGCCCAAACCCATTGAGAGTCCGGCTCCCACAAATGCAGCCACATCTACCCAAGTTTTAACATCATATGACATAACTTAATTAACCTGCACTGAAATGTATACAAGCGTTAGCATGGTAAAGACAAAAGCCTGAATTGTGCCGACAAAAATCCCAAAAAAAGCATTCAGAAATGGCGGCAAAATTATACTGAAGGTTAAGTGAGATACCACCAGTATAATGATTGCCCCACCCATAATGTTGCCAAACAAACGAAAAGAGATGGAAACAATCTTGGCAAGTTCACCAATCACATTCAGCGGCGCCATGATGAAGATCGGATGGCAGTAATCTAATAGATAACGTTTTAAACCCTTGGCCTTAATTCCGGTATAATGGGCAATGAAAAACCCCATTATCCCCAGACTTAACGGCGTGTTGAGATCCTTGGTCGGTTCTTCAAGGTGGGGAATGAGCCCCAGCCAGTTGCAAACTACCAGAAACATGAACAGCGCACATATTAGGGGCGCATATTTTTTTGCCAGCTCCTCATCCAGGGCATCCCCGGTCAAACC
This sequence comes from Deltaproteobacteria bacterium, assembly GCA_019310125.1. Classification (GTDB taxonomy): domain Bacteria; phylum Desulfobacterota; class Desulfobacteria; order Desulfobacterales; family UBA11574; genus S5133MH16. Next base: position 9,020 of record JAFDEW010000017.1, read on the forward strand.
GAAAAGAGCTGTAATCAATAATTCTCCCGCTATCTGTAAGGGGCCGGGCAGGATATTCTTTTTTCTGGCAGCCAGAAAACCAAAACAAATCAGCCCTAAGATGACGATCCAGGTCATTACAATGATTTCAAGATTAAAGACCATATCGTGTCCGAAACAAGGAACGATGAGTTGGTGGATTTTACCTAAATCTTCCATAATGCATTTTTCCTATACCTGTTTCCCACGGGCAGACCATAAAAAATCTAACAAGTGATCCGCCATAATAAACACCTGGACAAAAAAAATACCGACCACTACAGAAATAAGATTGTATTGCTCAAGTTTGATGGCCATTACCATTGGTATGGCTAAAATAAAATATCTGAAAAAAATCGAACCCAGGGAAAACATTAAAGTTTTTCCTTTTGTTTTACCAATTTTCAGAGGGAGCATTTCACCCAGTAAGATAAAATTTAAGATGCTGAAAACAGTTCCCAGAATCAAACCCTTTCCAATGGGTTTGTAATCGATCAGGATAAATAAAAGTCCTGCAAAAATTGCAACCGTGATTGCTCTGGTACAGTACTTTTTTTGTGTTTGTCTAATCGTCTCCATTTTCGGAATTTATTTTATTATTTTCCTTTTGTTCGGTTATCTCGATAATTTGACGGTATACAACGTTTCCGCCACCGATAACACCCAAAATGATAAAGATAGTTATGAAAACACCCCGTGTCCCCAGCCATTTGTCAAGGTATAGTCCGATAAAAAAACAAAAACCGATGCAACCGGCCATTGTAAGGCCCAGTTGCGTTACAATGTAAAGATTTTCGACCCAGGCCCGGTTTCTTTTGTAGTCGAAAACCTTTTTTTTTCGTTTTGGCATCCTGCCTGATAAAAGCCTTTTAAATTCGAAGCATTGCTTTGATTTTTAATAAATGCCTCTAAAAAAAAATGATAAACTGATAACAGATATTATTTGTAACTGTCAAGAAGATAAACAATTTTCTTTCTTGATTTATCTGAATCGAAAAAAAGTATGATTGCATTAAATTTTTTTTAATATATTATATGCCCATATGACACTCTCAGCCACCGAAAAATTACGCCGTTTTTATGATCCGTTTGAAAGAGACAATAATGTTCTTATCCTGATCAATGCCGATCCGGATTCAATTGCAAGCGCTATGGCTGTCAAAAGATTGCTTTGGCGCAAAGTATCCAGCGTAACCATTTCCAATATCAACATCATTAAACGTCCGGACAATATTGCAATGATCCAACTGTTGGGTGTGGATCTTGTTCCAATCAAAGACATTGTCAAGGACGCCTTCAACCGTTTTGTATTTGTCGATTCCCAGCCCAATCATAATGAAATATTTACAGGGTACCCGCCGCATGTGATTATAGATCATCATCCCGACACGGGCGTTAGTGCGCCTTTTGTAGATATCCGCCCTAAATACGGAGCAACTGCCACCATCATGACCGAATATTTAAGGGCGGCAAAAATTAAACCTTCCAGCAAACTGGCCACCGGCCTGTTTTATGCCATTAAAACAGATACGGACAATTTCGTACGTCAAACCTTAATTGAAGATGTCAGGGCATTTCAGTTCCTTTACCGTCATGCCAATCTCCATCTTATCAACAAGATTGAGCAGTCGGAATTGACGTTCGACTTTTTAAAATATTTCAAAATGGCCCTTGATAATAAGCGGGTTCGTAAAGGACATATGTTTGCTTACCTCGGTTCGGTCACAAATCCTGACATTTGTGTAATTATAGCAGATTTTTTCATGAAAATCAGCTCTGTGAACTGGAGCATTGTCTCCGGGTTATATAGTAAAAAGCTGATTATTGTTTTAAGAAACGACGGTCTTCGCAAGGATGCGGGTAAAGTCGCCAGACTAAGTTTCGGACAAATTGGCTCCGCAGGCGGCCACAAAAGCATGGCACGTGCTGAAATTCCATTTGAAGCCCTGAAAGAAGTTGTCGATTATAAGAATGATAAAAAGCTCTTAAGGTGGATTATAAACAAAATTGAAAAAAAAGCAGGCAAAAAATGAGTTCTGATCCTGTCGAGCTATCTGTGACCATCCTGGGTTCAGGAACATGCGTGCCTTCTCTTAAGCGCAGCTCATGCTCAATACTTGCGAAAATAAGGGACAAATTTCTTCTGTTTGATTCCGGAGCCGGTACCATGCGAAAGCTTCTTGAAAACGGTATTGAGATTTTCGATCTTTCCTTTGTTTTTTACAGCCATTTCCACCCGGATCATACCGGTGAACTGGTTTCGTTTTTATTCGCCAACAAATACCCTGACGGGAGCCGGCGTAAAATTCCGCTTACCATGATGGCCGGGAGGGGATTTGCAAAATTCTATGACAACCTGAAAAACGTTTACGGCCATTGGATCGAACTTGCACCGGGTCTTTTAAACATTGTTGAACTCGACAATACCGGTCATGACATGAGGGAGTTTGATGATTTTAAAGTGGAATCGCTTCCGGTTGAGCACAACCCGGAGAGCATCGCATACAGAATAACAAGTCCCGCCGGAATATCAATGGTCTATTCCGGAGATACGGATTTTTCCGAAAATTTGGTGACGCTTTCAAAGGATGCAGATCTTCTTATTTGTGAATCGGCCCTTCCCGACGAATTGAAGGTAAAAGGGCATCTTACCCCCATTCTGGCAGGGGAGATTGCAACCCGGGCCAATGTCCGCAAACTGGTTTTGACGCATTTTTATCCGGAATGCGATCAGGTTGACATCGAGAGACAGTGTCGAAAAACTTATTCGGGCCCCTTGCTCCTTGCAGAGGATCTGATGCAAATAAATCTGACGGTTTCGTAAAAAGTCCAACTTCTGCGTTGTGCTGCATTTCGCAATCATTCAACGTACGAGAAGTACGCCTCATGATTACAAAATTTGCACGCCTTGAGTTTGAACTTTTTACGGAACCGTCTAAATCGAACTTTTTGAAACCCAAAATTCCAAGCGCCAAATTCCAAACCGGTTTCCTCCGGGACGGAGGCAAAGCGATTGTTTTTTTGTTTGGTATTTTGAATTTTGGTCATTGTAATTTATTTGTTTTTTGGGATTTGTTATTTGGAAGTTACACTAACTCAATTACACCGTGAACGGATACAAAAATTATAAATTGCCTTGTGATTCTTGAGATCCAACGGTGACGGGTGCCTTTTTTGTGGAATGGTCCCGTGCAATCAGTATGTAAATCGACGGAACAATAAAAAGGGTGAAAAGACTGCCGATGGTCATGCCGCCTACGATCACCAGACCGATGGAGTTTCGGGCCGCAGCACCTGCGCCGGTAACCAGGGTCAACGGGAAATGACCGGCAATGGTAGCGCCGCTGGTCATAAGAATCGGGCGTAGCCGGGTCAAGGCCGCCTCTCGAATCGCCTCATGTTTGGATCGCCCCTGTTCCTGGAGCTTATTGGCAAATTCTACAATAAGAATGCCGTTTTTCGACACCAGACCCACCAGAGTCACAAGGCCCACCTGGGAATAGATATTCATTGTAGAGGTCCAGCCGTGGGTCCAAAACGGAACATTGGGGTCCGGCATTTTAAGGAAAGTGAACACCAGCGCGCCGAACATGGCCAACGGCACCGACCCGGCAAGGATGACAAAAGGATCTCGAAAGCTGTTGAATTGTGCGGCCAGCACTAAAAAAATAAGCACCACGGCAAGCCCAAAAGCGGGAAGAAATTTATTGCTTTCCGTGCGCAGTTGACGGGACTCTCCGGTGTAATCGACCACGTAGCCTTTTGGAAGAATTTTTGCCGCTTCGTCTTCAAGATACCGAAGCGCTTCATCCAGGGGGCGCACCGACACCCCGCTGATCTTTACGGCATTCAGCTGTTGGAACCGGTTCATGGAGCGCGGTACGGTGGTGTTACGAATGGAAGCAACCGTGCTGAACGGCACCAGATTTCCATCCGGGCCGGTAATGTAGATATCATTGAGTTGTTCCGGGTTGAGTCGATTTGCCCGTTTGATCTGGGGAATGACCTTGTAGCTGCGGCCGGCGATGTTAAACCGGTTTACGAAATTCCCCCCCAGCATGGACGCCATATCCACCCCCACCTGCTCAAGATTGAGGCCCAGATCCGCCACCCGGTCACGATCAATAACAAGTTCTGCCTGGGGCTGGTCAATCTTGACGTCAATAATAGGGGGGAAGGCAAACAAACCGCTCTGAATGGCCTTTAACTGAATTTGCCTGGCAAAGGAGAGGATCTGTTCCGATTCAGCCGTGGAAGCGATGACAAACTCAACGGGAAATTGACCGCCCCCGGGAAGCGCCGGCGGTGTTACCGGAAGCACTCGAACCCCGGGTATGGCATGCAATTTTTGCTGCACTTCAGGCAGAATCTGAAAAATCGTCCGTTCTCTTTCGTTCCACGGGACGGTAGCCATACCACTGAATCCGGAGGAGGGCATGGTCAACTGAAACGTATGATCCGTCTCCGGTATATTGAAGAAAATCCGGTTGACCGCAGCTGCAGAATGACTGGTCTGGTCAAGGGTCGCGTTGGCCGCGGCATCAATGATACCGAAAATCACCCCCTGATCCTCAGAAGGTGCAAGTTCTACCGGAGACATGATAAACATAGGAATGGTGAGCATACTGACCACCAGCCACACCATATAGACCGCCGGCCGGGCATTAAGGGTGACATCCAGCAATCGGCCGTATGTGTCTCTGAGACGGCTGAACCCCCGGGAAATTTTTCCGGCCAGCCCGCGCTCTTCGATTCCCGGTTTTAGTAATTTGGATGCCATCATCGGGGAAAGCGTCAGGGCCACCACACCTGAAATGGTCACCGCACCGGCCAGGGTAAATGCAAACTCCCTAAAAAGAGTTCCGGTAAGTCCTCCCTGCAAAGCGATAGGAATATAGACCGCTGCAAGGGAAACCGTCATGGCAATGATAGGGCCGACAAGTTCACGGGCCCCCAGTATTGCGGCATCAAAGGGCGACAGCCCTCTTCTCAGATGCCGTTCCACATTTTCCACCACCACGATGGCGTCGTCCACCACAAGCCCAACGGAAAGTACGATGGCAAGCAGGGTGAGCAAGTTAATGGTAAAGCCAAACACCTGCATCAGAAACACCGCGCCGATAAGAGACAGGGGAATGGCCACCACAGGGATTAATACGGATCGAAAGGAACCGAGAAATAGAAAAATAATAATCACGACGATGAGCAGGGTATCCCCCAGCGTTTTGGTCACCTCTCGAATGGCGTTCTTGATGTATTTCGTGCCATCGTAAGCAACGCTTGCCTCCATGCCTGTGGGGAGTTCCTTTTGGATGCCTTGCATCTGGACACGAATCCGGTTAATGACATCAAGGGAATTGGCGTTCGGCAGGGGCCAGATGCCCATAAACACAGCGGTTTGTCCTGAAAAACGCACTTCTGTATCATAGTCTTCCGCCCCCAACACGATGTCTCCAATATCCTCAAGTCTTATAATGGCGCCATCCTGCTGCCGAATAACCAGCCGTTTGAATTCTTCCACAGAGCGCAGATCCGTATCGGCGGTCAGATTTACCTGAATCAACGCTCCTTTGGTGCGGCCCACCGCGGCAAGGTAATTGTTGGCAGTCAGGGCACGTCTGACCTGAACCGGGCTGATGTTGAACGCAGCCATTCGATCAGGTTTCAGCCAGATGCGCATGGCAAATGTCCTGCCGCCAAGAATATCGGCCCGTTGCACCCCTTCTACCGCAGAGAGTCGGGGTTGCACCACACGCACCAGGTAGTCGGTGATCTCATTTTGCATCAGCACATCGGAAGTAAAACTGAGATACGATGAGGCAAACCGGCTTTCAGCCGATTCTACATTGATGATCGGAACCTCTGCCTCCGGGGGCAAATCGTTTCGAACCTGGTCCACCTTGGAACTGATTTCAGAAAGTGCCTGGATGGGATCGTAATTGAGTTTCAAGCGAATGTTGATGGTGGATCGGCCCAATGCGCTTTGAGATTCAATATATTCAATGCCGTCGGCCGCGGCAATGGCCCGCTCTAAAGGGGTGGTAATAAATCCTCGGACAAGGTCGGCGCTTGCACCCACATAAACGGTGGTGACCGTAACCGCAGAGTTCTCGCTACGGGGATACTGGCGAACATTAAGCGACCGAATCGCCTGCAAGCCGGCAATAATAATCACAAGATTGACCACCATTGCAAGGACCGGGCGTCGGATAAACAGATCCGTGAGTTTCATGGTTTACATATAATAATAAAAAAACGGTTAAAATTCATTTGGGTTGCGTACTTTTGGATTATGCATCCGCTGGTTTAGGCATTTGCTTGAATTCAGGTGACAGGGTGTTGTCTATGACAACGGCCTGGCCGTTTCGAAGCTTAAACACGCCGGTACTGACCACTGTCTCCCCCTGTTTGAGTCCGGAGATAATCGATACATAGTCTCCGCGTTTTTCTCCCAAACGCACGAACTTTTGGTTCAGCACCAGGCCGGAGGATTCATTTGCATCATTTTTTTTCTCTTCAACCACAAACACGGAGTCTCCGTAAGGCGCATACAGCACCGAGGTGGCGGGAATGGCGAGCACCTCAATCCGATCCTGAAACACCACCGATATGTTCACGTACATACCGGGCCGAAGCAGCTCTGCCGGGTTTTCCACGGTTGCCTGAATCCGAATGTTTCGGGTAGCAGCATCAACCTGGGGGTTTATGGCTGTAATTTTTCCGGAAATCACCTGTCCTGGAAACGCATCAATGGTCAGTCGAATGGCCAGACCCGGGTGCACCTGGGCCAGCCGTTGCTGAGGTAAAAGAAAATTCACATAAATGGGATCCAGAGACTGGAGCGAAACAATTTCATCCCCCTCATTGAGAATTTGCCCCAGGTTCACCTGGCGTATACCGAGACGGCCGGCAAACGGGGCCCGAATGGTCTTCTTTCCGATAACTGCACGAATGTTATCCGCCTGGGCCACCGCCTGTTTATACTGTGCATCAGCGTTATCAAAATCAGATTGGGATACGGTTTTATTGGCCACAAGTTTTTTTGTGCGCCCAAAGTTTGTTTTTGCGAGCGCCACTTGAGCCTCGGCCGCGCGCAACTGCGCGGATTCTACAGACGTATCCTGCTGTACCAGGAGATCACCCGCTTTCACCATGGTGCCCGGTACAAAGGCGATATGCACCACCTTTCCCGTAAGTTCCGCGGTAACCACCACTCCTTGCACGGCTTCCAGGGACCCGACGGCGGTTAAAAAAGACTCCCATGAGTCGTTTTTGGCCATGGCCGTTGTAACAACTTCCGGCGGCGGCACAAAACTGTCCCCATGGGCGATCATCCGTCTGATTTGAAGGCCTTTAATCCCGGCCAACCCCCCAATCAACACAATTATTCCAATCAAAGTGATAATTATTCGTTTTACCATAACTATAGGTTTTTTTACCGGCCCCTTGCGTCCGGCCCTTTTTTTTGATGTTTCACCCAGTTTTGTCAGATTAACAATTCCACAGCAAAACCAACCCCTGGCAGCAAATTATATCAAATCAAGCTTTCACGAAAACAATTAAAGATACTAAATTTGATGAGGATATTCAAGGGAATTGCACGTAATTCCTCCAATATGCCTTACAAGAAAAATTGTCCGCCCCCTTCTGGAAGCAACTTCGAAACAGAATCAAGGGCCAAAAAGTGATTGATTAACATATGAAACTTGTTATAAATTTAGACAATTAATTCACATGACAATAAAAAAACAATTAGAGATTAAAGGAGGAAGCAATGAAAAGAGTATTTATTCCGGTATTGACGGTGAGCCTGCTGCTCATGGCGCATTTTGCCTTTGCTCAATGTCCGTCTGCTCGAGATCGCAATTTAATTCTTACCGATGGCATGGCCGAGGTTACGGGCCAAAATGATTCAGCCAGGATCTCCGTTGCGGTTGTAACCCAAGGGCGAAATTTGGAACAGGTTAGCTCAGAAAATGCCGACAAAACCAAAGCGGTCATTCAAGCCATCAAGGGTTTGAACATTAAAGATCTTAAACTGAAGACTTCCGATTATCGCGTTACGCCCCAAAGGGATTATAAAGTCAGGCCGCCCAAAATTAACGGGTATGAGGTACACAATGCCATTGAAATTACGCTGGAAGGATTTAATCCCGAGCCTTTATCCAAGAGTGTTTCCATGATGATCGGAAAAGCTCTGGAGAGTGGTTCCAACAATATTAATCATATTCAATTTTACATTAAAAATAAATCAGCATTAGAAAAGCAAGCCTTAAAACAATCAACTCAGGAAGCCATGGATCGGGCGAGAACTCTGGCCGAGGCAGCGGGCGTGAAGCTAAAACGCATTGTTTCACTCAGCACCCAACCGGTTCAAATACCGACTCGGCAACATATGCTTCGAGCAGCCGGAATGAAGACCGAAGCCTCAGCAGCACCGCCGATTGAGATAGGAGAAACCCAAATTCGCGTTCAGGTCAGCATTGCATATGAGATAGAATGAGAAAAAGGGGGGGGCAAGCGAAGCCGCTTGGCTTTTTGTGTCGGCACGAAAATCAGCCTTGTTTGATGTTCCTTCTATTTGATGCCATTGTAGTAGCGTGATGGACTGCTCCAGATGTCCCAATTGCTTTCCTGAAAAATAGATTTGCAGCTACTAACGGTTTCACCTCTGCCTTGTTCTGTCTTTTCCTCAATATCTCGGGGGTTGGCCCCGACTTCTGCCCAGAAGAGATTTGCCCCGGCGATCGCGCCTAAAGTACAAGGCTCATGCGTACAGTTGCCCATCACAGATCGTGGCATTCCCAATCTGGTAACAGCGACTATTTGGGCCATACGCATCTCGTTGATTACTCCGCGTTTGGCTATCTCGGTTCCAGGTATGGGGATCCGTCTGGCTGCACCACTGTATGAGGGATCGAAGGAAGCCGTGAATTCTATCATCTCAGCCAGCTCCTCGTTTGTGTGTTCCGGCCCCACAGGTTCGACGCATGTGCCCACCTCAAGCCCGGCTTCCTTGAAGTTGCTGATACTTTGTTTTCTCTTTTCCACTGAAAGGCTGGTGTCCTTTCCCTCGCGCAGGCGAACGGCGTGATAAACGCCGGAAAAGCCCGCCTCCTTGAGCCTGATTGCATTCTTGTGCGACTGGTCTCCGACGTTAGCGATCAATGTTGTTTCGGGCTTCAGGTTTTTTCTAACCTCCCTCGACATTTCTATGAAGCGTTCAAACGGGTACTTGGCCGTTGACATTATGAATACAGCATTCGCGCCGTCACTCTCAAACTGGCGGGCATAGGCCACGGCCTGCTCCGGCATCAGCTCTGTCGCCACGCTGAAGATACCATTGATCTTAGCGAAAGAGCAGAACAGACAGTTGCAACCACACGGTGCGAGATTGATTGCAAATTGAGCATGGACTTCGGCCTTGCCGCCTGACAGCTCTTTCGAAAAACGGGTCGCCTCAGCCATGACCGTGTAAGTTTCAGCAGAATCCGGCGCCAGGCTAAGCAGGTAGACAAGTTCTTCTCGTGACAGCACATCGCCCGCTCGCGATTTCTTTATTAGTTCGTCGATATGCACTGTCTATCACCTTTTTAAATATTATAACTTTATGATTATATAGAGAAAATAATGCGGCTACGGCTGATATTGGCATTGAAAATGCGTCTTGCAGCATAGAAAAGTATTGGAATATAATGAGTTAAAATAAATTTAATTTTATTTTGCATATTACTAATGAATGCAAGGAAAAATTCGAATGTCTTACCTAACCTTACTCCAGTAAAATTATTTGTCAAGGATTTTAGGCCATTAAGAATGATTGATAAATTTAACAAAACCAAACAATTTCAAGGGTATTTGTACCTATGTTTCTTATAACCTGTTAACATCTTGACAATATTTAATATAAATGAGATAGGAGATAAGCTTTTCAACATTCAATACCATTCATATCCATAGGAGAAACACACCATGGCACTTACAAAAGCTCAGATCGTAGAAACAATCTGCAATCAGATCGGTTTTACCCAAAAAAGATCATCAGAAATTGTAGAAACCCTCCTCGAAATTATCAAAAGCACACTGGAATCCGGTGAGGATGTGTTGATCTCTAATTTTGGCAAATTTTGTGTCAAGCACAAAGGTGAAAGAAGGGGCAGGAATCCAGCCACCGGTGAGGCCATGATGTTGGCACCCAGAAAAATTGTTACATTTAACTGCTCCGGTAAATTGAGGGATAGGATCGATGGATAATAACTGCTTGGTTTATTTCACAGAATCAGGTCGAACTTACCATACAGAGAGGTCTCTGATATTGTTCGCATAACATTTGGTTTTTGCACGTTTAAATGTGTATGCCTAATTTTTTAAAAATAACAAATAATTAGCTTGCTTTTTTCTAAATTAAAGATATTATATATGTAATCAATTAAGTCCTGTTTAATCTGTGGGACGGTTTATCTCTGAAGGAAAAATCCATTTGTCAAAGTGGCACCCTCCAGTTTGAGACGTTGAAAATTATTACGAAAGGAGGATGTTATCATGACCAATGGAACTGTAAAGTGGTTTAACGACCGAAAAGGGTTCGGATTCATTGAGCAGGAAGACGGATCGGATGTGTTTGTTCATCATTCAGCAATCAATGCAGACGGTTTTAAATCTCTCAATGAAGGCGATAGAGTTTCCTTTGATATAGAGCAAGGACAAAAAGGTCCTTCCGCTGCAAATGTCACTGTGATTTAACCTTATGTTCTGAATAAAAAGGGCATTCCTTCTAATATTGAGGGGATGCCCTTTTGTTTGGTTTGAATTTATACCTTCACAATTCACTATCATCAGACCTTAAACCTCAAAAAAGTTCGTTCATAGCTCCTTATTATTGTTGTCAATATCAATAATAACAGCCAAGGAGGTAACAAATTGGCAAGATCAAATCATCAATTTAATAAACGTCAAAAAGAATTGGCAAGGAAGAAAAAGAAAGAACAAAAGAGACAACGCAAACTGGATAAAAATACTATAAAATCAGAAGAATCAGAAGAATCGGAAGAATCAAAAGAATCGGAAGAATCAAAAGAATCGGAAGAATCAAAAGAATCGGAAGAATCGGAAGAGAATCCAAGTCAGTCCCAGCATGAAGGAGAGAATCTATAAGCATAGAAACCGGATGAAAAGGAGAAAAGATATGCGTCAAAAATATGTTATTTCTCGAGATGGTATCAAAAATAAACTCAAAATCAGGGAATATGCAATCATCAACAAAAATATGAAAAAAGTGGCGTCTTCAATGCTGCAAAAGGAAAGTTATTCATTTCTCTGCGAAGAAACCTATGAAAGTGAGATGATCGTGAGTTCCATCTCCAAAGGAATGAACGCCTTGGTTGCAATCCTTCGGACCCACAATATATTTCCCATCGAACCATATTGCACCAAAATCGCCGAATCAGTTATGGGGTTATACAATTCATCCGAAGACGGTTCGGTGGAGCTGTTTTTTGACGACATCGATTTGGTATCCGTTTGATATGGTTTCATTTCAAACTATTGACTTATTATTATGAATGGATTAATTAAAGACTATATTAATTCTACCATTCACTACTTGTGTATATTTCTGGTATTTATTTTGGAGAAAGTGACCTCCTGAGCATTTGCACAAGATATAAGTAAAGGAAAAACTTTAGATGGAAGGTTATGTCAAATCGTACAGTGAAAAAAAGGGCTATGGTTTTATACATACTGAAGAACATGGGGACGTTTTTGTTCATAAATCGGGCATCAAGGAATTTGGACATTTCGGTTTACAAGAGGGTGACCCTGTAACTTTTGAATTAAGAGAAACCTCTAAAGGCATACAAGCCACCAACTTAAAGCCTATCAAATCCTATTAATTTGGAAACGCACAACACTTTTCTATCTTAATACTTGCCATTGGCAATGGAGTGCAGCATCTTGCGAATAAAGATAGATCGTTTGCTTAAGTCAGAGGCCTTCATCTCTTTCTTTTATCGATTAATTTTATTTTATTCGTGGACACTTCGTTTAAAGATTGAAAATGATAAAGACTGGATGGATTATAGAAGAAATGGCGGTGTGGTTTTGCTTTGCACTTGGCATCAACAATTTTTTTCCGCTATTTTCCCTTTTAAAAATTATAAAACCTTCAACCCAAGTATCATAATTAGTCAGAGCAGAGACGGTGAAATAGTTGCCAAGATAGCTTTGCGTAATGGCTGGAATCCAATTCGGGGTTCTTCTTCAAAAGGTGGTATGGAGGCTTTAAAGAAAATAATTGCAAATTTAAAAGAGAAAAAACTTGCAGCCCATATTGTAGATGGACCTAAAGGGCCTTCAGGTATTGTTAAACCTGGTGTAATCCGTATAGCACATGCTGCCAATGCCGTAATCGTTCCTTTTTCTGTTTCTGCAGAAAAAGCATGGTATTTCAACAGTTGGGACAAATTTTTTCTGCCAAAACCATTTAGTAAGGTGTTTCTTCGTTTTGGGAAAATGATCAAATTTGATAGAGTAAAAGACAAAGAGATCTTTGAACGGCAAAGAATGAGACTCGAAGAACTTATGCTTCCTGCGCTGATTGCTTAATAGCCATTAACCGAAAATGGAGAGCTGTATTTGTTAAATCGAAGTATGTCATAATGGCGCATCGTGCAGGACATTCACAACTCAAAATTGATGTCATCTATATCCTGTTTTCTCCCTGCT
>JAFDEW010000511.1 GCA_019310125.1 Deltaproteobacteria bacterium
AAATTATTTATGAGCAATGCGGGTTAGAGGAGCAAACTATTCATGCGATGGAAATGGATACTTGGTATTATTGTTTTCCTTATTGTTGCGGTAACCGTAACCATATATGCAATTTTATCAAGTTATGACTTCAACAATTTAAAACCTCAACTTGCCCGGATGGTCAAGGATACCACCGGCCGTGAGCTTTTTCTGGGAGGAGACATAGAGCTTAAAATCGGCTTAACGCCGACCCTGGTTATAGAGGATGTGAGTTTCCAGAATGTGTCATGGGGGTCACGGCCTGAGATGGCCAAAATCAGGCGACTGGAGATCAAATTGGCTGTTCTTCCTATTTTTAGAAGAATTATCCTTTTCAAACGGCTGATTCTGATTGATCCTGACATTCTGATTGAGACCAACGGGGCCGGAAAATCAAATCTTGAATTTATAACTGTAAAAAACAAAAAGGTTTCAACATCCAAAGAACAAGCACCATCATATGGCAAATCAATTTTATCTGCGCTGGCCTTCAATGACATTCGGATCGAAAAGGGTCATTTTACATATAACGGCGGACAATCCGGCCGGACCTATACCGTGAATCTGGAAAGCGCAACCGCCTCTGCGAAGGATGACGGGCTAGTTGCTTTGAAGCTCAACGGAGGATATAACAGCAAGCCTTTCCGGGTTAACGCAACCCTGGGCTCTTTGTCCGCGTTGACCGATCCCCATAAGACATGGCCGGTTCATGTGACATCCCAAATTGCCGGTTCAACGGTTACGATTGACGGTACCGTAAAAGATCCCATTAACGGCAAAGGGCTTGCTGTCACGGTCACGGGAACCGGCCGATCCATCCCTGAGATTTTAGAGCTGGTTAACATAACGGTTCGGGCACGGGCTACGGGTTCGATTCAGGATCTTATAAGGGGTAAAGGTCTGTCTATCACGGTTGTGGGAACCGGCCCTTCCATTCCCGAGATTTTAAAAAAGTATAACATAACCTATATACCGGAGTTGGGTCCTTTTGATGTCACGGCCAAGCTCGTTGATCCTGATGGCAGGCTGGGACTGACGGATATTGATCTCAAGGTGAGCCGTGAAGACGGGGTTCGGGCACGGGCTACGGGTTCGATTCAGGATCTTATAAAGGGCAAAGGGCTCGGTATTACGGTTACGGGAACCGGCCCTTCCATTCCCGATATTTTAAAGCAGTATAACATAACGTATATTCCGGAGTTAAGACAAGGGTTATGGGTACCGCCGAGAATCTCACGGCCATAAAGGGAATGAATCTTAGCTTTGATATTCAAGGCAAAGATATTGCAAATCTAAAAGAGATTACCGATAAACCCATGCTTTATAACGGCCCTTTTTCTGTCTCGGGCAATGCCGTGGCCCTTTCGGAAAAGTCTTACAAGATTTCCGGCCTCAAGGTTTTAATCCAAGAGAGCGATGTAAATGGATCGTTAGAAATAAATCTTGCGGGGAAAAAGCCACGGATAACTGCGGAGTTGTACTCGGAAAAACTGGATTTACGTCCTCTGTTGCCCAAAAAAGGGAGCAAGCCCGGTGAACCGGAAAAGGATTCTGACAAACTTTCCGCAAAAAGGACCAAAGTCTTTTCCGATACCCCTTTGCCTTTGGAAATGTTAAAGCAGGTGGACGCAGACATTAAACTTAACGCAAAACAACTCTTGCTGACACTCTTGTTTCTCAGTGACACGAATGCGCACATGGTTCTTGAGGATGGGCACCTTACCGTAAACCCCATTAAGTTAGTTACTGGCGGCGGTACGCTTGATGGCCATTTTGACCTTCATGTTCAGGGCAAAGGTGCCCAAGTGGCCACGGCACTAAAAATCGACCAGTACCAGCTTGGCAGTGTGCTAAAAAAGCTGGGGATTAGTGACTCTCTCCATGGCAATGTGAATATGAAACTCGACCTTCAGGGCCAGGGGAACTCCATAGCGGAACTTATGTCCGGTTTAAACGGTAAAACCATGGTGGTCATGGGTGAGGGGGGGATTAACCAAAACGCCGTTAAACTCCTGGGATCCGATTTGAGTTCCGGGCTTTTGCAACTACTTAATCCCTTGAAGAAGGAAGAAAAATACACCAAAATCAACTGCTTTGCCGGGGGATTTGACATTAAAAACGGACTGGCGCAAAGCAGCGCACTGGTATTAGATACCAATCAAGTTCGTGTATTCGGGTACGGTAAAATCGATCTCAAGACAGAGAAAATTGATCTGTCACTCAAGCCGACTCCCCAAAAAGGGGTCGGCATCAATGGTCTGGGAAAATTCAGCCTGAGTTTGGGTGAGTTGACAAAAACACTTAAGCTCAAGGGAACCCTTTCCAATCCTTCTCTAACCATCGATACCAATGGATCAATCATTACCCTGGGAAAGGCCATCGGCGGGGTAGCTCTGTTTGGACCTTTTGGTATTGCTGCAATTCTGGCCGATGGCCAATTTGGTGATAAGAACACATGTGTTGCCATTATTGAAGCCGCTGAAAAAGAGTTTCACAAGTCTGGAGCTGAGAAACCAGAAGAGAAAAAGAGCGTGATCCAAAAGACAACTGAGGGCATGGGCACCGGACTCAAGAAATTAGTGGGTCAATAGATGACGGTTTCGTAAAAAGTCCAACTTCTGCGTTGTGCTGCATTTCGCAATCATTCAACGTACGAAAAGTACGCCTCATGATTACAAAATTTGCACGCCTTGAATTTGAACTATCGGACTTTTTACGAGTTCATCAATAGATGAGACCTTTGCAAAACGTCCCGAAAAAACATGGATTGTCTCATGAAACAAATGTGTATCACTGGCAATCATGAGACAACACATAATTATATCCTAAAAGCGATTCGTTAATAAAGTTTTCTTTTTTATTATATCCATTTCATTAAATCATCAATCCGCAGTTGTTTTATATTTTATATAGGTCATAACTATCTGAAAGTTAAATAGATATATCTATTTCATCCATAAAGTTTTTTTATGCATTCACTATCAGGAGTATAGCAACCTGTAGATTTTTCCGGTTTCCCATCATCCTTCTCAGGTCTCCTCCCACTTGGCACAAAATTTGCTGATTAAGATTTAAATAATAAACCTAAAAATTTATAGCCTAAATCGAGCCATCGTAGAGTTTGAACGGAAAGTACGTTTCATTTTTATTCGCCTTCGCCTGAATAGCCTGTAGCTTGATGCAGGTATGAAAGGCAAGGTGAACCGCGACGAAGCTCATCAGAGCGAAGGCGGGTTAAATTTGTTAAATCATTTCAACGTTGGAATGGCTACGGCGCAATTCCGCTTTGATACCCCGCAGCTTACTGCGGGGAGCTTCATTTACCCCAACAAGTTTCGAGTTTATTTGTACTTAACAATCAAAAAGGAATTTCCTCATAATTCAGGATACATGATCGAATTTATTCTTCAGTTTTATTAACAAAGGAGACTATAGATGGAAAATTTAATTTCAAAGGTATGGGAATTATTAACCATTTACGGGCTTAAAGTCATTGCAGCCGTTGTCGTTTTTGTTGTGGGTCGATGGATTGCCAAGGGTTTGACAAAGTTTGCGGAAAACGTGATGAACAAAAGGCAGGTTGATCCCACCATCTTGTCTTTTGTTGCAAACATGACGTATATCGCTTTATTGGTGTTTGTGGTTCTGGCGGCTCTCGGGCAACTGGGAATCCAGACAACTTCATTTATCGCGATTATCGGTGCGGCAGGCCTGGCGATCGGACTCGCGTTGCAAGGATCTTTGGCAAATTTTGCCGCCGGGTTTTTGATGATTATTTTCCGACCGTTCAAGGTTGGGGATTTCATCGAAGGTGCAGGGGTTGCCGGTACTGTTGAAGTGATTCAGATCTTTACCACCCAACTCAACACCCCGGACAACAAGACGGTGATTATCCCGAATGCAGCTTTAACCGCGGGCAACATCACCAACTATTCGGCCAAAGGAACACGACGCGTTGATCTGGTGTTTGGAATTGGTTATGGAGACGATATTGATCATGCAAAGAAAGTCATAATGGATGTTTTGGCCAGAGAAGAACGGATTTTAAAAGATCCAGCTACAACGATTGGGGTGGTCGAGCTGGCAGACAGTAGCGTGAATTTTGCGGTTCGTCCATGGGTAACGGCCGATGATTATTGGAATGTCTATTTACTTCTGCGTTGCGCTGCATTCCTCGTCACTGCGACGCACTATAAGTACTTCTCATTCCTCGGAATTTGCGCGCCTTGAATTTGGAGCTTTTTATTTTGCCATAACAATCTGACTTTTTACGAAACAAATAAGCCTGCATTTTTTTGAATTATAAAAACTTAAGTAAAACAAAATCAAACAAGGAGGTAACATGATGACTAAGTATTCTTTGAGAGCAGTATTTTTGTTGATGATC
>JAFDEW010000174.1 GCA_019310125.1 Deltaproteobacteria bacterium
TTACTTCTGATTTTAAGATTGTTTACATAAATCCTGCTGCCGTCTCAATTATCGGTATTCCTGAGGAAACCATATTGTCTAAAAACTTCACAGGACTTTTTAATGAAAAACATCAAAAAAGAATTATGGATTCTCTTGAAAATCCGGGCAGAAAAAAACAACTCATCAGCTCGGAAGCTCCTGCGGAACTAAATGATAAGCAGGTCACGTTAAATATCATACCGATCAAGGATGATGGGCAAAACCCTATTCTTATTATTTTAAAAGACGTTACCCAACGAAAGAGAATGGAAGCGCAACTCCAGCATGCCCAGAGGATGGAGGCCATAGGTACCCTGGCCGCCGGTGTTGCGCATGAAATAAATAATCCCATCAGCGGTATCATGGGCTATGCCGAGATACTAAAAGAGCGATACCACGAGCAAAGCCGGGATGAAGATATTCCAAGCAAAATTATCAAAGAATCGGATCGCATTGCAGAAATTGTAAAAAATCTTCTTTCTTTTGCAAAGGATTGGCAGGAAGAAAGCAGTTCCGCTTGCATTAAAGATATCCTTTCCAATACCCTTGGCATGATAAAAGGACGAATGGCCAAAGACAACATAAAATTGTCTGTTGATGTTTCAAACAATCTTCCCGATATCAAAGCTCGTTCCCATGAAATTCAACAGGTCTTTTTAAATATTCTCAGCAATGCACATTATAGTCTGAACCAACGATTTCCTGGACCCAATAAGAATAAATTCCTTGGAGTCGAAGGTAAAACCATCAAATTTGAAGACCGAAATTATGTTCGGACAATATTTTACGATCGTGGTACAGGAATTCCCAAAAAAATCTTAAATAAAGTTTGTGATCCTTTTTTTTCCACCAAGCCTCCAGGCAATGGTACGGGGTTGGGGCTTTCCATCAGCCACAACATAATTAAAAATCATGGGGGAAAACTTCTGTTTGAAAGTGTGGAAGGAGAATACACAAAGGTTATGGTTGATCTGCCGGCAATTGGATAACCTTTTGGAATTGTTATTCCGCTATCATCGGCAGAACCAAAGAGACTTGCTTCAATCATTGACCCCTCATTAAGGCCATATCCCTATCCATAATTTTCTTACGGTTTATCCCGTCTTAACATTTCTCTCAGTGCTTGAAACATTTAGAAAATACACTTCTTTCAGAACTCAGGGCGAACGTATTTGATTTCTGTGCAGCGTAGCGTTCTTTCCGTATTGGGATTCAAATGAGTTTGCTTTGTTTCACCAATTCTCCAGTATTGACATATCGACTCTGTTTATATAAATTGATTTATTTAAAAATTTTTAATAAAAAAGGAATATTAATCATAAAGCTGTTGGACTTTCAAATCACGAAATCTCATCCATGAACCCATTGACCCCACAAAATACTTTTCATTCCAAAATCAAGAAATTGTTTGGGAAGTCCCCCAATGATTTTCGTATCACCATCGGCGAACTCCTGAGACGAAAAGGCATTATTACCGAAAAACAACTCCAGGAAGCCCTAAAGGTACAAAAAGAAAAACTTTATACCCTGGGCAAGGCCGTTCGACTCGGGCAGATCATCGTTGAACTCGGTTATGCCTCCGAAGAAGAACTGGTCAAGGCGGTAAATATTGGATATCAGATTTCGGTTAAAACGCTGGCAGACGACATAAAAGGACTGGTTAAAGATAAGCGCAGGAACTTTGTCGAAGGTCTCCCTCGGCCCCGTATCCCTATATGGCTTCAGTTTTTTGCTGCAACCATGGTCATTATTATCACCACTATTTTTGTAATGAGTTTTTTTATGTTAAGCCAGCAAAAAGAAAGACTTTACCGGCAAACCGTTAAGATCGGCAAGGTCAGTTTGAACTATTTCACTAGCAACTCTTCGGTTGCCCTTCTGGAAGACAACATCTTAAGGCTTAATACGTTAATAAAAAATGCAACGGCTGTTGAGGGGGTTGTTTATGCCATTATCGTTGATCGCAATCAGATTATCAAGGCACATACCGACATAACCAAAATCGGCGAGACCTTTGAAGAGTTCGATCACACGGAAGATGTGATAAAAGACCAAGATGTTACTTACTTTAATTACTACTCGACATCCGGCAAACAGGTTTTGAATTTAACGCGTCCCGTTCTATTTAAAAACAAAAAGCTGGGGCAGGTCCATGTCGGAGTTTCCATCGATTTTATCGAAAACTTAATCAACAAAGCTCGTTTGACAATTCTGGTGATAACATTTTTCATCATTCTGTTAGGAAGTGCAGTTGCAGTATGGATAGGATTTCATTTCTCCCGTCCTATTTCAAATCTTCTTATGGCAACCGGTGAAATCGCTTCTGGAAATTATCAGCACAAAATAATACTGGCAAGAAATGATGAACTCGGAAACCTGGCCACCGCTTTTAACCGCATGGGAGATGAACTCTGGAAGAACTCTCTCATGCAAAAATCCTTTGGCAAGTATATCGGTTCTGAAGTTCTTGAGATGATCCTGGCCAATCCAGAAAATGACTGGCTTAAGGGCCATAGGAATGAAGCGACCATCGTGTTCACCGACATCAGAGGATTTTCATCATATTCAAAGCTCAAAGAGCCTGAAGAAATCGTTGAAAGTTTGAATGAATATTTTGAGATTGCCACGCAGGCAATACAGGATCATGGCGGATATGTGGATAAATTTATCGGGGATGCGGTGTTGGGAGTTTTTGGGGTCCCGGTTTATCACAAAGACCATGTGGAAAGGGGAGTAAGGGCTGCAAGCGATATGCAGAAGATGTTTATGAACAAAGCAACCAATGGAAACAGCCTCCTTCAATCTGTAGGTATCGGAATTCATACCGGAGTTGTTGTATCCGGCAATATCGGATCACAAGACAAAATGGAATATACCGTAATTGGCGATACGGTAAACCTGGCCGCACATTTGAACAGAATCGCCAAGCCCGGTGAAATTATTATCACGAAAAGTGTTTATGAAAATATTGAAGACAGGATTACCGTAGAACCGCTTCCGCCCAAGCATATCAAGGGCAAAACAAAACCGGTCGAAACGTTTAAGTTGCTCAGTATAAAGGACTAGCGAAATGCAACAATCTTCAAATACAAGGAAACCCATTTCCGGCATTGTTTTTCTGTTGTCCCTTTTATTGCTTGCCGCCTGCATCACAAGTGCCCGGTCCCATCAAAATATTTCTGAAATTCGTCTTAATAACGACTTTATCATTGTCACGGCAACCGTCAAAGACACCTTTTCTTCCCTGGCCGCGGAATACTTGAACGATCCATCCAAAGGGTGGCTTATCGCTGAATTTAACCATATCAAAAGCCTGACTCCCGGACAGGAACTGATTATCCCCTTATTCTCCTTCAATAAGGGCGGCCTTAAATCCGAAGGGTATCAAACCGTCCCGGTGTTGTCATATTACAGATTATCCAAAAACAAACCAAGCAAAACAGCAATCACCCAAGACGACTTTAAAGCCCAAATGAAATATTTGAAGGACAACGGCTATCATGTTATCACGCTGGATCAATTATTGGGGTTTCTCGATTACCAGGAACAGATACCCGAGAAATCTGTTGTAATTACATTTGACGACGGATGGATCTCCATATATGACATCGCTTTCCCCATATTGAAAGAATATGGTTTCCCGGCCACGATTTTTATTTACACCGATTTTGTCGGCGGCGGAAAAGCCATGTCCTGGAAACATATCAAAGAGCTTTCAGAAGCCGGGTTTGATATCCAATGCCAGACCAAAACCCACCGAAATTTGACCGTGTTAAAAAACAAGGAGTCGTTTAAACAATACTTCAATTCCCTTGAAATGGAAATAAGTTACCCCAAAAAGTTGATCGAAAAGAAACTGAATAAAGAATGCAACTGCCTGGCATACCCTTACGGTGAAACCAACAATCTTGTCATTGCCATGTTAAAAAAACACGGCTACCGTGCCGCATTCACCGTTGATAATCAATCGAACCCGTTTTTTATTGATAAATACAAGATCAGTCGTTCGGCAATATACGGCAAATACGACATTGAAAAGTTTAAAAACAAACTGTCCGTATTCCAACACATGGAATTAAAATGAAAAGATTGTTCACCATTTATTTTGTGCTAATTGTTCTGTTTTTTCTCACCGGATGCGCCGGTGTTCGGGAGTTTTTCGGAGATATCGCCAATAAATTTTTAGAAAAGAATTCCGAAAAAACACCCGGGGTCACTAAAGTTTTACCCGCTTCCGATTACCTGGAAAAAGCGTCGGAACATGAAAAAAATGACGAATTGCAAACCGCCCTTTTTTACTTGCAAATCGCCGGCACACTGGATCCGGACAGTACAAAAATTCATGAAAAGATTGCCTCCTTAAAATCTGCCATAGATCATAAGACCGGGCAGCATTTTACAACGGGGGTAACGTTTTATAAAACAAGAAGATTCGAAGACGCACGAAAGCAGTTTCTGACAACGTTACGATATTCCCCGGGTCATAAAGAGGCTTTAGACTACCTAAAAAACAGGTTACATCCAAAAGAATACCGAACTTATAAAGTGAAAGACAAAGACACGCTTAAAGATATTTCAGAAAAATTCTATAAAGATCCTTCAAAAGATGTTCTGATCGCCTACTTTAATAATCTTAAAACAGGTAGCGAACCCGTATCCGGTACAATACTTGAACTTCCCACCCTTGGATCGGAATTTAACCGACCCCCAATCGATATCTCTGCTGAATTGACAAAAGCGGAAAACCTTTTGAAGGAAAAACGATATCCGGAGGTGCTGAGGGTTTCAGAAAAGATTCTTGAATATGACCGGTTGAACCAAAAGGCATCTGATCTGAAAAATGCTGCCTATTACCAGATTGGGTTGGAGTTGAGCGGCCAAGAAAACTATCCGGAAGCCATAAAGAGCTTCAAAAAGGTGACTCCCGAATATCAGGGGGTTGAAGAAGCAATACAACAGGCAATTAACAAAGAGTTGCTCAAAGCTGAACACCTTTTAAAACAAAAACAATATGAGCAAGCATTAGCTGTTGCAGGAGAGATTTTAGATTATGACAAATCCAACACAGCGGCCCAGAATCTGATCAACACCGCCTTTTGCCAACAAGCCAGGAATTTGATCATTCGAAAGAATTATACCGAAGCATTACATTTTCTTAGCAAAGCAGACCCTGAATGTGATTGCGTTAAAAAAACCATATCCGATGTTTACACGGCGAAGAAGAAACAGGCTGAAGTCCATTACCTCAACGGCGTCAAACATTTTCTGAATGAGGAACTGCAAAGCGCCATAACGGAATGGGAAAAGGCCTTAGCCCTGAATCCGGAACACAAAAAAGCAAAAAAAAATATTAATAACGCCCGAAGCTTGTTAGAAAAATTAAAAAAGGTCAAGTAGTCTTTCCGAGTCAAAATCCCTGGAAAAACTGGCTTGCCCGGTGGAATTCCCTCTAAAGACTCCATAACGGAATTCCACAGGGCAGGCACTTATAGACAAACTTAGCTTAGGCACGTTATACAACCTCAACGTTGCAAAAGTCGAGGATGCCTCAGATCCGCGGCGTCAAGGTTGAAACCGTAGCCATTTACTGCAAACCCTTGACAACAAAGGAGATGGGGTACCATCGGCTTTCCCATGGGGTAAACAACACGGTGAAAAAAGATTCCTTTTTGGATATCACTGACAGTTGAATTCAGTATATTGGCAATAAATGAACACAACGCTATGGTTTAAGC
>JAFDEW010000175.1 GCA_019310125.1 Deltaproteobacteria bacterium
TAATCAAAAACAATGGGTAGGAAAAGAATTTAATTCCATCCGGCAAACCACCCCCGTGTCTCAGATTCTCCTTGAACTTGACCGCAGATTGAGCGATACCTTTCAGGGCGTAAGTTAGGGGCTTCGCCCCAATTGGAATAATGGCCCCGGTGAAATAGAAAAAAGTTTCACTGGGTAAAAATGCTGGAATAATGAGTTATGGGCCTCCGGCTCGTAGAGATAATGCGATATTGGGTTAATGATAAAATGTGTGTTGACGGTAAAATTAAAACTGGCTAATATCTTTTTAAAAACCAATTTTCCAGTATTCCACTATTCCAATATTCCATATTCGAGGCAGCGTTTAAGGCTCAAAAAATGCCTTATATTTTCATTAAGTTGTAGAAATTCCGAGACGTTTAATTATTTGGAGGGTTAGGAGGAAATTATGAATAAAAAGATCGGATCCCGTAAAGACAAACCTGATCCCGAGCGTATGGCGGTTCTGCGCGCTCTGCCCATTGAAATCAAAGAAAAGATTACCGGAGAGGAAGCTCAGGCATTTCTTTATAAAGAAGCATTACCTGATTCTCTGATGGAAAAATTGAAAGGCTACATGGTTATTGAAGAAGAATAATTCATGAACATCATATTCGTAATCATTGTACTGAGTGCTTTCTTTTTTGCCGGCTGGCATCAAATTTTCTTTGTTCCCTTGAACGGCGGCCCTTCGCCCATGGAGATTCTCTCCAAGGCCATGATCCAATCGGCCACCGGCGCCGTGGAACTGGCTATTGGCCTGGTGGGCGTGATGGCCCTTTTCCTGGGACTAATGAAAGTGGCGGAAGCCGGCGGGTTGCTCACCATCTTAGCACGGCTGATTCGTCCGTTGATGGTGAAGTTGTTTCCCGATGTGCCGGCCGATCATCCGGCCATGGGCGCCATGATCCTGAACCTTGCGGCCAACATGCTGGGGCTGGGCAATGCCGCTACACCGTTCGGCATCCGGGCCATGCAGGAACTTGACACGCTGAACCCTCAGCGCGGTACGGCCACCAATGCCATGGCCCTGTTTATGGCCATCAATACCTCAAGTGTGACTCTGCTGCCTACCGGTGTCATTGCCCTTCGCGCAGCGGCCGGCTCATCAGATCCGGCCGCAATTTTGCCCACCACCTTGTTTGCCACCATTTGTTCTACCACTGTTGCCGTGGTTGCGGCCAAACTGTACCAAAGAGTATCGCCGGTTAGGGTTGATGACGGCACTGTTTTAGAGGAGACGCCTTCAGAGGATGGAGAGAAAATGTCGCTGAAAAACGCTGCCAAAGGATATCCTTTGTGGGTCAGCCTTGCGGCCCTCACATCCCTCATCGCGTTGATCCCCGTTGCCGTGTGTTACGGGCGGTCCGTATCGCCCTGGATCATACCGGCACTTATGGTCGGATTTTTGGGGTTCGGTCTGGTGCGCCGCGTGCGCGTTTATGAAGTATTTGTCGAAGGCGCCAAGGACGGCTTCCAGGTGGCCATTCGCATTATTCCCTATCTGGTGGCCATACTGGTGGCTGTAGATATGCTGCGGGCAAGTGGTGTCATGGATGCCGTGGTCGGTGCGCTGGGCGGCATGACCGGACGTTTGGGCCTGCCGGCAGAGGCCCTTCCCATGGCGTTGATGCGACCGCTTTCCGGATCCGGTGCATATGGCATTTTAGCTTCCATCATCAACGACCCGGCCATCGGTCCGGACAGTTACACCGGCTATCTGGTTTCCACGCTGCAGGGGTCCACCGAAACTACCTTTTACGTGATGGCGGTTTATTTTGGAGCCGTACAGGTGCGTCGTATCCGCCATTCAATTGCCGCAGCGTTGACCGCCGATGTGGCCGGCGTGATCTTTGCAGTGCTGGCCTGTTCGTTCTTTCTCGGATAGAATCGGGTCGGGTGGAAATCACGACCGTTGGTAAACGCTGATCCCTTTCTATTGACAAACCGTGGCTCCGAAGCTTTTTTTTAGGTGTCAGGTGTCAGGTGTCAGGTGTCAGGTGTCAGGGTTAAGGAGGAAACGAGGTGACCAAAAGAAATTTTATGGACGTGGAGGATCTTGAGGTCTATAAAAAGTTGTGTCTATTACACATCGATGTCTGTGACTTGACGCACAAGTGGCCCCAAGAGGAGAAATACGAGTTAGGAAGCCAATCCAGGCGATCCTCAAACAGCGCTCCTGCCCAACTCGCCGAGAAAAATGATGATCCGCTATATTCGTAACAAAATTGAAGGCGTGAATCGCGCCAGGGGCGAAGCAGCTGAGACCATTCACCATCTGTTCATGGCGAAACTCAAAGGGTACATCACGGAAAAGGTGTATTTAGAAATTCGGGGTCGTTACAAAGAATGCATTCGTATGTTGAATGGATTAGAGAAAACATTGGAATGGAAAACCCCAGACCGAGAACGCCGCTGGCAGTTAGCTGAGGAAACGGCAGTGTATGGCGTAAAAAATGAATCGTTCCCTCAGGGCTGGCCCATTACCACTGAACATGTTTCCTGACACCTGACACCTGAAACCAAATAGCCATAGCAATCTTAGCAAACAACAGTCTTGATTTACACCCTGTTCAGGGTAAACGCATTTGATTTCGGTGCAGCGTAGCGACGACGTGGAGCGTTCTCCCTGTATTGGGATTCAAATGCGTTTGCCTTGAGTTATGGGACATGTTTGTTTGAACAGCGCTGCATGGAGATAATAAGGTTGGCAAGGAGGGCAAGTCCAAGGCTCCCATATGCTGCGTCATTAAGGGGTCGAAGTAGCACACCAAACCTTCACCCTTAAGTGTTTTGCATATGAAAGCCCCGGACTCGTGCAAGATTCAGGTTATTATCTTGGCAACCAACCAAGTTATCCCGGCAGCGCAGTTATAATCGTAGGCGCTTTAACCATTTCATGAATTTGCCTTTTTGCGAGTTTATATCGCTCGAAATAAACCTTTGCGACCTCCTTTAGAAATTTATATCCCAGCTCAGGATCGGCTTCACAAAGTTTGAGCAATTCGTCTGCATCAACTGCCAACACTTCTGAGTCTCCCATACAAACAGCCGTTAGTGTATATTCCTGCGGTTTCATGAAGCAAGCCGTGCCAAAAAGTTCGCCTTTCTCCCTTTTCTCAAAAGAAATCCCTATTTTTTCACCGGGTTCGAATCTATTCAGGCTGACCAATCCATTGATGACCACAAAAATGTGATCGGCCCGTTTACCCCTCTCGTAAACATGAGCATCCTTCTTGAATGCTTTTGTTTCTGTGATTTCCACCAGTTCTGCCAACTGTTTTTCTGAAAACACATTGAATATATCCAATTTTTTAAAGTCGTTAACTTCTACCATAACACTCCTCCTTTGCTTGCTGATGGTTATAAAAATTATTTTAACTTCTCAATGCCTCCGGGCGTATGCTTTCCATTTTCTTTAGAGCAATAACCATACCAAAACCAAACGCCTTGAAACATATACTTAACTCTCTGATATAATAATAAATAATATTTTTAGAGGTGTTGTCATTAAATTTTGCAAGTTAATCGGTGTCAACCTTTTTTACAGACTGTAAAGTTCAGGGTGCTTGCCAAACAAGAACGCCTTCATCCCGGCCTTTGAAACCAGTTTTCGAACGTGGGGCTGATCATCTATAATTAAGATGCTGGTCATTTTGTCCTTTGCCTTATCCGCATAGACGGGCTGCACAGGGTTCATTTGTGATAGAAACCACGTGTTTTTTATTTGACCATGTGCCAAAAATTTTCCGGATGGTGAATTGAATGTCTTTGAATCCAAACGGCTTAAAGAGCAAATAGTCAATGCAGCAGCCTTGTTTTTTGTCCACCGGGTCTTGTTTGTCCCGACCCACCAACATGACAACGGGTATTTCGGGGGATCTGGCCTTAACATGATAGGCCAGACTGAAGCCGTCTTTTAAAATCATTTTAGAATCCATGAATACGAGGTCAAAATCGCTGTTGACAACCCTATGTAACCCTTGAATCCCACTGCCGGCGGTAACCACGTCAAATCCCAAGTTAACGATCAGATCGGATAAAAATTCCAAGTTGTCATGATCATCATCAACCACTAAAATTTGTCTGTTGTCTCTTTGTGTATTTTCCAAAAACAAAACCGTCTGATGGCACATTACCAATTTTGCATTCATTTCTGTGGATACCCCCCCCTAATTCCGTGACCGTTCCGAGACCTTTGAAAAACGCCCCCTTTTGCCCAATTCCTGCGTCAGTCTCAAATTTTAATCCTCGAAATACTCAATGTATTCCTGTGGTTAAAATTTTCGCCTTCCTTGGCCTTGAACAAAATTGAACATTTTTCAAAGGTCTCGATCTTTTTGCGATTCTTTCAGGCACAATTCACGCCAGGCACAGTCCAAACGATCACAGTTTCCGTCTGAATTGCCAAAACAATCCGGATTTCCCTCAAGACGCTGAACGCTTCGAATGAGATTCGTTATATCCGGCACATTTTCCCTTGAGTCACTGTTCTTTCTATCTACCATATTTTTTTTCAAAGATTTTGGTTTGCTTTGGCGACTCTTTTAATACAGCCGCTAATCTGAAATCATGAGTCAAAGCGTTTCCTTTAAAAAACGACCCGATGAAAACGTATGATGTTTTGTGTACTAAATGGAATTTATCGACTAATTATTTATTACCGGCTTTCGTAATTTTGTCCATAGGGGAGCAACTTCATTTTCTCTGAGGAAATTTCCTAGGAGGGACTTTTCCCCATACAACAGGGAGTGAATCGCCGATAGGATAGGACGGAACGTATTGAGAAGGAATTTAGGGGGCAGTCAACTATGATGAACTCGTAAAAAGTCCGATTTAGACGGTTTCGTAAAAAGTTCAAATTCAAGGCGTGCAAATTTTGTAATCATAAGAAGTACTTTTCGTACGTTGAATGATTGCGAAATGCAGCAGGGCTTTTTACGAAACCGTCTACTATTCTTTCCATAAATCAATGTCAATAAGGCCGAGCTTTGCTGCATAGCGTGTCAGCTCAACGATGCTATGCACTTCAAGCTTTCGCATAATATTGTGGCGGTGGTTTTCCACGGTTTTGGGACTAATAAAAAGTCTATCGGCAATCCGGCTTGTAGACAATCCTTCGGCCAACAAAACCATAACCTCCTGCTCGCGAGCGGTCAGCAAGTCGTAAGTGCTACCCGTCACGACAATCTGCTTTTCCGGCAATCCGATAAGCTTGTTTATTACTTTATGGGAAACCGACGTATCCATAAAATAATGACCTTTCAACACATATTCAATTCCCTCCAGGAGCTTATCCGCAGCCGAGTCTTTTATCAGATAGCCCATAGCGCCGCACTGAAATGATTTTACGATATAGTCTATTTTGGAATGCATGCTCACAACCATTACCCGTATTTTGGAGGAAACTTTTAAAATATCACCGATCAGCACAAGGCCTTTTATATCCGGCAGGGCCATATCCAACAACACCAGATCGGGCTTGAGTTCTTTTACCAGTTGAAGTCCGTTCTGCCCGGTGCCTGCCTCTCCGACGATTTCATACTTGGGGCTTTGACCGATGATCGTCTTAATGCCTTCCCGGAACAAAGGATGGTCGTCAATGATTAATATGCGCTGTTTCAGACTCACTTTTTTGCCTCTTAAAAGGAATTTTTATCAATATTTTGGTCCCCCGCATGGGGCGTGATTGAATGGTCATTTGCCCTTGAAACAGGTTGACCCTTTGTTTCATGTTTTGCAGGCCCATCCGTTTTTCATTAACTAATGCAAGCTCTCGAGTTTTTAGATCAAAACCTTTGCCGTTGTCTTCAATGGAAAGGATAATATTCGGAGATGCGCCCATCAGCATGATGTTCACCTGGGCGGCATGGGCATGCTTACGAATATTGTTCAGACCTTCCTGAACCAAACGGTAAAGATGGATTTCGATATTAGAATCCAGGCTAAAAGAGTGTAACCCGGCCGATTGAAAGTCAATTTCCAGTCCGTTTTTTTTAGAAAACTCTTCACAATAAATCTTAAGTGCCTCCGCAATGCCCATATCCGCCAGAACCGGAGGACGAAGATCATATGAAAGATCCCGGACGGAGGTGATGACTCCTTGAAGGCAGTTTGAAATTGCCAGTAATTTTTCCTTTACTTCGGATTGTAACCCCGGCTGATGATTTAAAAGCATATAACACTCAATTTTTGAAACCGAAAGGTCTTGTGCCACCCTGTCGTGGAGTTCATAGGAAATCATCTGACGCTCGGTTTCCTGTGCGTTGATTAATTGTTGTGAAAGATTGCGAATATGGGTTTCGGTTCGTTTTCGTTCACTAATATCCTGACTGATACCGCGGTAGCCCAAAAGGTTTCCCTTTTTGTCGAAAAACGGAATCCCGTTTGTCACCATGATGACTTCAAGTCCGTCCTTTCTAATGAAAATTGTATCAAAAATACGTATGGGTTCTACTTTCTCTATAATTTGATAGATTTCATTTTTCAATGCCTGTTTATCTGAATTCGAAAAGAAATCATAGAAGTATTTACCGATCACTTCATCAGTTTTATAGCCTAATAAGACTTCTACAACACGGTTAGAATAGATATACCTGCCGTGCACATCCATCTCCCACAGCCAACTGAATATGCTTTCAGCCAAGTCCTGAAATCGTCTTTCGGACAGGGATAGAGATTGCTTAAGCTCATTTTCGCGAACGATTCTCTCAATAACACTGGGCAGCAGGGTAAAAAAGTCCCCGGACTTAACCAAATAATCTTTGGCCCCGGATTTAATGGCGCGTACCGCAATGTTCTCGTCTCCCTGGCCGGTGATCATAATAACCGGGGCATCTATATTCTGTTGATTTAAAACTTCCAAAAACTCGATGCCGTTCATGCCGGGCATGAGGTAATCCGTTATGATGACCGTGGGATTGATTTGATCAAGACGTTCAAGGCAGGTGGTTGCATCCAGAAAATGAACCACCGAAGCGGATGAAAACTCCCGGGCAATGGCCCGCTTCATGAGGCTGAAATGAGCTTCCTCGTCTTCAATGATCACGACTGTTAACGTTTCCACGGTTAAAACTCCCGGAATTTTTCTTCTTAGAACCCTTAGTTTTTAGAAAGGTTCAATCTTTAATGACGGGCGGCTTATTCAGAATCATCCAGTAAAAATCAACTTGTGCAATCTTTTCTTCAAACGCCTTGAACCCCACAGGCTTTGTCAGATAGCTGTTGGCATAATGCTCATAAGATCGAACAATGTCCTCCTCCCGTTCCGAGGTCGTCAGCATAATCACGGGAATCCGTTTCAGATCAGGGTCTTCCTTGATCGCCTTGAGCACGTCTATCCCATCGATGCCCGGCAGCTTAATATCCAGTAAAATCAATCCCGGAACAGAATATTCTTCTTTATCCGCATACGGTCCACGATTGTAAAGATAGTCCAGGGCCTGCTCTCCATTGGAAACAATATCCACCCGGTTGGCATTTCCCGCCTTTCGAATGGCCCGTTTGGTGAGTTCCGCATGAGCCTCCTCATCTTCCACAAGCAAAATATTTGAGGGTTCGTAATCCATATGTTCAATTCTCCTTGTCTTTGAGGGTGAAAAAAAACGTGCTCCCTTTCCCCGGCTCGGATTCCAACCAGACGCTGCCGCCATGGTATTCTATGACCCGTTTTACGATCGCCAGTCCAATACCGGTTCCTTGTCCAATCTTTTTTGCAGAGGGCAGCCGCTGAAACACCTGAAAAATCTTTTCAAAATATATCTTTTCAATACCAATTCCGTTATCCTTGACAAAAATCAGCTTCTGATTGTCCTGCTCTTGAGCACCCACTTCAATATGTGGGCTGGAGTTTTCCTTTCCAATATATTTAATTGCATTGGATAACAGGTTCTCCATAACCTGAACCAATCGCTTTTTTTCACCATAAACCAACGGAAGGCCTTGCGAAACGGTGACCTGAACCCCTTTTGCCTCGATCTGAGGTTGAAGCCCTGCAATAACTTCTTTCATGAGATCCGCCAAAGGAAATTCGCTCTTTTTTACCGTTAACCGGCCGATGCGGGAGAGTTCCAGCAAGTCGTTAATCAACGCCTCCATCTTTTGGGTAGCATCACCGATATAATTCAGGTATCTTTCGCAATCTTCAGGGATCAGGTTTCCAAAATCTTCACGCAAAGCCCCCATAAACCCCTCAATGGTAACAATGGGCGTTTTCAGGTCATGGGAGACCGAGAATACAAAGGTTTCAAGTTCCGCGTTTTTGGCGGCAAGTTCCTTGAGCAGAGCCTCCAACTTCTTTTCATTTTTCTTTAACGCCTCTTGGGCCCGTTTTCGTTCACTGACTTCATGAAGGGCATGGTCTCTGGCCTGCCGGTACATTTGCATTCGATGATTGAGAAAATGAAGGAGCAGCGAGAGGATTGCGGAGATGAACATGCCGAAAGTTAGAAGCCCGGGGTTCCGAACCACCCTGGACGGATAAAGAGCGGCCTTAGGGGAAAGTTCCAATTGCCAGGTTTTCCCGGGGAAACGGATCTCTCGAAGGACGTGCAAATTATGCTTTGCCGCATTGCCGGGGCTCTGTTCTTCATTTGTATAAATCCGTCGATCGGCTTCGTAGATACTGATCCAAAACTCCGTGAGTATATTCTTGGCCAAACAGGTGTCCATAACCCGCTTGACCTGAAATACACCGTTCAGGTAACCTTGCACCCGGCCGGTATAAACCAGCGGCCGGAAGGTATGGAAACCCAGTCCTCCCTGAATAAGTTCAGTACAAGGGGTGGCCACATATTTAAGATGCTTACCGGCCTTTTGAAATGCATCCCGCACCCGAGAATTCAGATCTTCAGAAACCATGTTCCCGATGAAATCTTCATTGCTTTCCCTGGGGAATACCCAGCGAACAATCCCCCCGGGATCGATCCAGTTGATCCCCGTAAAACCGGGGTAATGGGTGTAAAAATTTTCGGCAAACTCAAGAAAACGTTTCTGGCTAAAGTCAGGCGGGGTTCTTTCGATCCATCTGTCGGCCAATAATTCAAGAGAAGCCATGCGGGCGTTCATCAGACCTTCGACACGAATCCGTATCTGCTCCGAAGACGTTTCCATATGTCGCACGACAAGCTGTTGTTCATGCTTGTTTTGATTTTGCCATAGAATGATTGCACCGCTGCCAAAAATTAAAAAAGCGGCAATAGGGAAAAGATTTCTGAAATGGGATATGGATATCTTCAACTGGAATCTGTATATGATATTGTATCAGGGTTAAAAACCGTATTGTCGATACACGCAAAACGTTTCATAAGACCATACCTGTCGAATTGGGGTTACGTCTCTGGTTTTTGTTATAATCAAGATGAGTTACTGTGATTATAGCAAATCCAGAATCCACTTGAATTGAAGCTTTGTTTTTATTCACAGATGTAAAAAAGTACGTCCAAGTCTGAAAATGCACGCTTTCTAACAAAAAAGGGTGTTAAAAGCAACACTCTTTTTTTTCACCTTGAATTGCGCCACTCTTTGGTTCGATTTTATTTTTTTTGATAAAAAGATGGGCAGCAGATATTTCTTTGACCATTAGGCGGATATGGTTGTCGCAATGGTTTTAGTACCCGGGTTATTGATTTACTCTAAGCAATTTTGATTGCTGCTCCTCGATGCGCCGCCTTTTTTTCGAAAAACGAATAATGTTCTGCTGATCTGAACGATCTGATGTGATGCCATGGGCCTCGGGATGTAATTTTTTTCGTTCATTATGTGCTTTTCTCTCGGAATTGTTATTTATTCCATGGGGTTTCGTATGCTGCCGGTTAACCAGAGGCCGCTGCAACATTTTTTCATAAAGATCTATGTAATGTTGTGCGGTCATTTTGTGATTAAATGTAGCAGCGCCTTGCATCATTATCCGTTTGACCTGCTTTTGCTTTTCTTTTACGGGCAGCATGTGAAACTGCATGGCCTGATCAATGACCCAGGATAGACCTCCCGAATCGAATGTGTTAAACAGAAAACCGTTGCCCGTATGGTTATCCAAGTCCAAATGGGCAACCGTATCATGAATTCCGCCCGTATCGTGGGCCACCGGGAGAGCCCCATAAATAGCGCCGATCATCTGCGGAAGGCCGCAAGGTTCAAAACTTGACGGCATCAGCACAAAATCCGAAGCCCCGTAAGCCAGACGGGCCAACCGTTCATTGAAGCTGCATACTGCTACTCGATCTGACAA
The DNA here is from genome assembly GCA_019310125.1 of Deltaproteobacteria bacterium. Lineage (GTDB taxonomy): Bacteria > Desulfobacterota > Desulfobacteria > Desulfobacterales > UBA11574 > S5133MH16. The sequence goes on from JAFDEW010000175.1 coordinate 10,247, forward strand.
ATTATGGAATCGAACGATGTCGTTAAAATGCCTTTGAAACTCCCCGTCTGCGACAAAAACGATCTCTAGATTTTGTTCCGAGTAGCGGCAAACCGTGTTATAAAGTATATCAGACAGCAACCGGCATCCCTTTTGAACCGGATCCAGACGAGAAGGCCAGAAAAAAACCGGAGCCTGTGGGTCCTGTATCAAGCGCAATTTTTTTTGTAGGATCCGTTTATTGGTCTTTTTTCCACCCACATGATTTTTTGCTGAATAGTTGCACGGCAAAGCATCGTCTGTGGATGGGTTATAGGAAGGGTCCGGCGCGTTTAGAATCCCAACAGCACATCCGGCATTGCTTTT
>JAFDEW010000176.1 GCA_019310125.1 Deltaproteobacteria bacterium
AAACTTTGAAATTATGCGTTTTTCTATCTTGAACATTTAGAACAGCGGTGACTTGAATTCTTAGTGAAAAACTCAGGTTGGGAACGTCCTTATATTATCGGACATACTGTGAAGAGGCAGCAGGTGGTCATTACGACAGGAGAATCAAGGGGCGTTCCCGATATTCTCCCTGCTTAAGAAAGCTCTGAAGGTCTATAATTGAATATAGAAAAAAAATCAATGAAAATAAAGCTTCCCGCAGCAAACTGCGGGGTATCAAAGCGGAATTGCGCCGTAGCCATTCTAACGTTGAAATGATATAACGGAATTAACCCGCCTTCGCTCTAATGAGCTTCGACGCGGTTCACCTCGCTTATCATCCCTGCAGCCCCGCCGGGCGGGATCTTCGCTTCGCTACGACAAGCTGCAGGATAGTGAATAAAGTGCTACTATTCACTATTCAAGACGCGACACCAGATTTCAGACAAATATATTCTGTGTGCAATAATTCATATAATAGATGTATTTCTTCACATCAAATATAGTTGAAGTTCATTAGGGCTATTGACTTATAAAAAAGCCTTTATATTTTTTTAAATAGGTTGTATAATTCTTTAAGTTGTAAGAAGGAGCTTATTATGAGCAAAAAGTCATTAATCGAAACTAATCGCTATTTACAGGACTCGGAGAAATACCGCAACTCTCTGATTACTAATGTTTCGAGCTCTACGGCAGTCGAAACCGCTGATAGCGGTTGGTCTATCGTCGATACAGTCGAGGAGGTTGTTAACAGCATTCTTATTGTTCCCCCGTCGAAGCAAAAATCGACTTCTCAATGATCTCCGAAAATAGAGTTTCCATGGGCTGATAATTTCTATCCAAGCCAGTCTGCACCGCCGTAATATATTTCTGTTTCTTGTACTTACTGATTAAATTGAAATCCAAAAGTGGCAGTCCTGCTTGCAATGCCATTAGCGTAGAAAGCAGTCGCGCAACCCTTCCATTACCATCACGAAAAGGATGAATTAACAAAAGCTCCGTATGGGCCTCTGCCAACGCCTTGACAACTTCCTCGCGATTTTTGAACACGCAAGGCGTATACCGGGATAATTGGTTCTGTTCAAATTGTTCCATTAGCTTATGAATTTGAGCTGCCATTGCAAATTTGAAATTATTTTTTGTTATGTTTACATTACGATATTTGCCGGCCCATTTGTATACCTCACCCAGCCACGTTTCATGAAAGTGGCAAATATCTGCTGCGCAAAACTGGTGCTCCTGATCATATTCTCGAATTAAAATATCTGTTGCTTTAGCTAAGGCCCCTGCCTCAACTCGATCCATCTCATCCGGATCAATAATTCTCAAAAGATTTCCAAGAACTGTATTGTTAGAACCTATCTCGTATTGTGCCTCAATTAAACCAGAGGCATCATAACGTCCACCCTTTTTCAAGCCATCACCTCTCGTAAATTTAAGAGATACGTCAACTGCTCAACGTAATCACCGTAACTCATGCCGTCGTCACGGAGGACATTACAGGGAACTTGCAGGGAACTTGCGGGACGCCCCTTAGATTATAAGTTTCTCTTTAACCTTTAGATTTACTTGGCAAAAATAATCCTAAAAATCGTGTTCATCCTGCTTCCCCAGTTCAATCTTTTGTTCTTTGTTTAACCGGGGTCTTGTCTAAAACATAACTAAGCCAGATATCACCGCTGCCTGTTTTAGAAACAGACGTTGAAAATTCGCACACCTTGAAGTTCAGGGTGTCGAACACTTCCCGGGCCTTTGGGTCATCCCAATTTATTAGCCACCCCACAACGACTAACGACTCCTCCATCCTATCCCAAGTTTAAATTCTGATTTGGGTTTTCCGTTCTTGTCATAGCAAAGAGCCGACTGCATTTGACCGTTTTGGTACTGGCGAACACATTCCAGCCATCCTTCGCGGTGATATTCTCTTTTTTCCCCGTGCAATTTGCCGTTTGCGTAGTTTATTTCGACCAGAATTTGTTGCGTTTCCTTTTTCTTCATTCTTTTCAGGCCATGCAATAGACCGTTCTTATAGTGTTCTAGAAAATACTCATTTCCGTTCTCGTTCAGAAGCCGATACACTCCGTCTTTCTTATCGTTTTTGTATTCTCTTTGCTCTTTTATCGATGAAGAATTTTTATAATACCAAGTAGACATTCCGTGACGCTTGCCGTCCTTGTAGCTTCTCTCGAACGTCTTATACCCTTTAAGGGAGCCATCAAACTTGGTGACTATCCCGTGCAATTTGTCATCTTTCCAGTTTTCTGTTTTCAGTTTTCGTTCGCCGTCATTGAAAAAGTAAGTCCATAATCCATAACGTTTTCCATTGCGATAACATTCGGTCCTTGATTTGTTGCCGTCATTGATTTTTACAAAGGGACCTTGCTTCTTCCCGTCCACCTGGTAGTACGTCTCATAATTCTTTTCATCTCCCAACTTGAAGAACTTCCCGTTACTCGGTGACGGACAACCTGGCACAAACAGTTGCGCCTTGACGCCACCTTCCACTGTAAAGCCAATATGCTTTGACACGGATTCCCTGTACTCATCTTTGTAAGCTTTGGCAGCGACATAGTGCACACCCTCGGGAATGTCTTCTTTTAAACTAAATCGTCTCGAAAAATAGCCCTGTTCATTGGTCGGCACAAGCGCAGGTTTCCCGGCATTTTCATAGTCAGAGCGCCTCCCCGGGTCGTAGGTGTCGGGGTAACCGTGAGGGTTGCCACTCTGCTTTGGATAATAGTAAGTAATACTCACTCGGGCGCTTGAAACAGGCTCTCCTTTCTTGTTAGTGACATTTCCGCTTATGGTAATGAACTCTTTTGGCTTATATGTGCTTTTGTCACAAGCCAGTGTGATTCTCAAGTCCCCCTTTTCCACTCTGAAGCGTGTCTCCGCATTTCCAGGCTCGTAACCGCACTTTGAAGCCTTGGCCGTCACTTCGTAAGGTTGTTCCGGCAACCCTGCCGGAAAGGTTTTCTTGAAACGGCCTTCATCGTCTGTTGAGATCTTCCATTGGACGTATTTGTTTTGGGATGTGGTTTCGCCCCATTGGCAATATTCGAGCAAAACATCTGCCAGGGGGACACCTTTTTCTTGAAAAGTAACACGGCCGCTTATTTCAATGCTTTCGAGGCGTGGCACATAAGTATTCTTATCGGTTGTAACACTGACCGACAACTTATCAGTCTCAACGGTGTACTCTGTGGAAGCTTTACCAGCATCCAGATATCCGTCTTTTTCGGCAGTCACCCACAATATATGGACACCAGCGCGGGCATCACAGGCCAACCGAAGCTTTCTTGAGAAATGCCCATTTTTATCAGTTGAAAAATAAATGATCCCCGGTTCTCCAACTTCTTTGTAGGCATTAGGGTCGGCGTACACAGGTTTAAGACCAGAAGCGAGACCTACATAAGGAACCGGTTTTCCATCACTTGTGACTTTGCCACTGACCACTATGAAATCATAAGGCCTGTAGGTTTTTCTGTCAGTGGTAACAGAAACCGACAATAACCGTAACTTGATCGTAAAATTGGCGTTGCCCGATCCCTTCTGGTAATTACCCTTCGACGCTATGGCCGTCACCGTGTACGCAACAGGGTCTTTAAAGCCATCCGGCCATTTCCCAACGGGGATGGTTTTAGAAAATCGACCCTGGTTATCTGTGGTGACATCCCATGAACCCAGAGACCCGTGAGTGTAGGTAACTTCGATGGAAACCTTGGATCCCGCGATGCCCTTTCCTTCAAATGTCACGCGACCACTGACAGTGCCCTCCTTATCTACGCCAGCGATGTAGGTGTCTTTGGAGGTTTGAACAGACACGGATAACCTGGTTGCGCCAAAGCTCCTTAAATCACCCTGTTTTCCATCAGCGACTCTATCCCGGGGCTTTTGAAAAGGTTTTTCCATCCCCCTCATGGCAGATACAGGCGTGTCGGCTACCGTGGGCCGGGCAAAGGCAATTTGAGACACAATCATGCGGCCATCCCGTTCAATGAGAAGGGGCTGTTCTTTGCCTTCCGGCAGAGCCAGGACACGGGACTCAAATTCTTTTGGATCCACATTGAACCCGTAAAAACTGATCGTTCCTATCTCACAAATAATATCTCCAGCCTGTACACCCGCTTTTTGAGCGGGGCTGCCAGGTTCTACCCTCACGACCTTGATCCCAAGTCCGTCGTGTTGTTGAATGGTCAGCCCTGAATATGTCTTAAGGGTGGACACTTCGTCAATTCGGCCGCGTTGCTTGACCTCGTCTTCAAGAGGTGCGGCACAGAGTATTGCCGGAGTTATAAGCGGTGTTACGAACACACAGATTGTAATGAAAGCAATGAGAACACTCGGGCGGGGTCTATTTACACCTGCCACCATGAATAGTCTGTAACCGAGTCTTTTGGGACGTTCGTGCAGAACGTGCCTAACGCTCTTATGAAACCCAGGTCGGTCACACAATTTAATTTTTTGCCTCTTTGCCGTAGGCTTTTTGTTTTTAATCAACCACCCCAGTACGATCTTCCGGACTTACGGGGCAGGCGAATGGACACGAATTAACACAGATGACCACAGATTTTTTAATTAGCCACCGACCCACACGGACGGTCACGGACTTTTATTTGTTCAGCCGACCCCCGTTAAATAGGCTTCGCCCTGGTTGAATAGGCTGTGCCCCGGTTGAATAGGCTTCGCATTCAACGGGGTAAACATTCAACGGGGTAAACATTTCACCCCGGTACCATCTTCCGGAGCTACAGGGCAAGCAGGGCAGGCCCGGCTGAACAAATGATGTCATGGCTTCACGAAATTTATATTCTGATTTTTAGATAATTGATTAATTGATCCCAAATTCAACTTTAAAGTCAGTCGCCTTAACAACAGGTTTTATAGATTTGTTAAGCTTAACTAAATCAACAATTCCATATCGCGACATCGTCTTGAGCGTTCGAGAGAGATTGCTGCTCTTTCTGCCTGTAGCAATTTCCAGTTCCTTTAAAGATGTTGGCTTCTTTTCGTTGATAACCTTTAACAAATTTTGATTTTCGTTGCTGAGTACTTGAGCCATTGAGTTTATGGACTCAAACCATACTTTCGGCTCATCTTTCTTAGGTTTATATTCTCCACGTGCAATGGCTATTGTTCTCTTTTTGTAGTCCTCTCGAGAAATGATCCCGATCTTTAATACCTTTTTCCTCATATTATCACCTAAAGATGGCTTGCGGATTCGAATTCATATGGCGTAACCTTATTCATCTTGTGCTTATGGTCCCAGGTAATCTTACGAGCACCATGTCTCTTCTTTTTGGGCTTAAATGCATGGGCATTGTCAAAACCCAAAATACGGGTATTGTTTCGGTCATGCAAAGTTAAAGCGTATTTAACTCCATGTGGAATTTGAAGGGTTGGTTCAACCCTGGATGCTTCAAATTTTGTCCAGTAACCGTTTTCCATCGGAAAAATCTCACCGTCCAAATCCAACAAGGTCTCTAACGAAGAATCTTCTTTTGAGTATTTATGTTTAGACATTGACAACAATGCTTATCATCTGATGATAATCTTGTCAAGCTTTATAAAAGGCATATGGTTTTCATGCACATACCGCCCCAACTTGAGGTCACAATCTGTGACCTCAAGTTTCCAATTCCTCTTTCGTGAGTTCAAATTGTTTCTCGATCCCTATTATCAGCGTTTATCCGCGAAGACACAAGTCCCGTGAATGGGCTCAGACCTTGATCATTGATTAGTGTAAATTATTATACGATATCAAGGTGTTGTTGACCACTTTTGCCTATTTTTCATCTGTTCATGTGACTTCTGGAACATCGTGCTGAACGTGCCTAACGCACTTATGAAAAACAGATCGGTCATTCACATATGAATATCTCAATATAGACAAACACATGACCTCAGTGAGATATCCTTTACAAAACATTTACAATTTTGTCCTAAAATCAACATAAATTCTTTACATTTACCCCTTATATTAGAACCAACACCGAGGAAATATTCCTTGAAAACAAACAATCTCAAAAAAGGAGGTGCATCATGAATTCGAATCTTAGGCAAAAATTCCTTACCGGCGCAATGGTTCTTTGCCCGAAAATCTGTTCATCGTGCACATTTTTCTGTGCATTATTTTAAATCTTTAATTTTTCGAAAATTGAATGTCTACGCATGAAATGAAGAAAGATCGTTAAATATATGCAAAGTTTAAGGTAAGATAGTCTTGTGTTTTAATATGGTTGTGTAACTTTTTATAGTTTATAATCGACTAAGTTAGAAAACACTTAATTTGGAGGTATTAACATGAGAGAAAAATATTGCAAACTTTCGATTTTTGTTTTCACGGTCACAACAGTTCTTTTACTTGGCTTTTTCATGCTCACAACCACGCAGGCATTTGCTGATAATGGGTACAAAGGAAAAAACAAACAGAAAGAATGGCAAAAACAGAAAGGACAGGACAAGCAATATCGAAAACACCCAGGCGAAATCAAGCGAGAAGGTCGCAAACATTACGAGGATCAGGGTCGTCGTGACTACAAAAAACGTTCGGATTACCACAAGCATCGTGGATACAAAATACGCCCCTATGATAAACGTCGTCATTACGGACGCTACGATCATAAAGGGCATCGGTATGAGTATCAGGGCCATTGGCGCTCCTGGGATCAATGGGACATGTACACAAAAAAACATCCAAGAATATACAAACATGGAACATATTACCGCGAAAATGCACATTTAATGTTCAGATTTTGCGAACCCGGGACCGGTAACTATTTCTTCTTTTCAATCGGAAGGTAGATAGTTTGGCCAATTACATAAATTAATTGGATTCATTAGAATTCAAAGGCTTAATATTTCGGCATGGTTTTTACCGAGCCACGGCAAGCTTGTTATATTAATGCTGTTCAAGGACCCGCAGGGGCGAGCCACTGTGCGGGGTGATGAGTTCAGCGCTCGACATGGGACATTTTCAAAAACTTTGTCCCAAGTCGAGCCCTGACTCTGTTACTTTATTTTGTACCCGTGTTAAAGATTGTCAGCTAAAAACTGCTAATTTAAGGAGAATTCACTATGAAGAGAACTTGTAGAACCCTGGTCGTATTCATTTTATCTGCTTTTCTTTTTTTAACCACTGCACCTGTAACGTCGGCACAAATGGCTGGGCCGTTTTATGTGGGTGTATTTGGGGGCTTTGTGATGCCCGATGACCTGCGGTGGGAATGGGGTTACGACGAATGGGGCTATGACCATTGGGGTTACGACGAAAGACTCGATGACAGCTGGGCCGCCGGAGTCAAAGTTGGTTACATAATTCCTCCGGTCAACTACTTAGCTGTCGAATTGGAGTATACCTACCTGGCAAAGCAGGATTACGACTATGCAGGGTTTTATGGTGGTGAAAGGTATAGCTACAACGGTAATTTTAGTGCACATAACCTGATGACAAACCTCCTGTTCCGTTATCCCCCAGGAAAGATCCATCCCTATGTGGGATTCGGCATTGGTTTGTCAAGGGCTACTATTGAAGAAAATGATATATCCGAAAGCAATGGTGAGGTTCTTTCATATCACCTTGATGAAGATGACACTGCCTTCGCAAGTCAGTTTATCATCGGTATGAATTTCGAAATCATGGCGAACTTGTCTGCCGACATTACTTACAAATATTTTTACAGCGAATATGAAATAGAGGATTGGGATGCTGAAGCGAACAATCACATGTTCACATTGGGCGTAAACTATCACTTTTAGGAAAAGAGGGACACCCTCAAATAATAAGATCCTTCCTTACCCATTAGATTCGTTTGCTACAGCAAAAATAAGAAGCTGCTTTTCATCAAAGACTGTCTTGACGGCAGCACCTCAATTCCAGGAAAACGCGTTGAATTGATACGACAATCCATTTTTTTGTGTTCACTTTAACCCGAATATTGCGGAATTTCGTTTCGCTCAATTTGCCAATGTGCGGACTAAACTCGTGAATATCCGGGTTAAAGATCTTTGCGATCATGGGACAAACGCATCTTGCACGTATTACGGTGAAAATTCCATTTGAGCTACCACCCCGGCATGATCCGAAGGCCAGAGTCCCGAAGGCGTTTTGTTTGCCTCATCGTTGCCCACGACGTTTGCCTTAACCTTATTGTTATTTGGGGTCGGACCACGATAACCAACTATAATAACAGTAAAAGAAGCTTTAAAGAGGCCCTAAAATCGTCTTAAACGACTCTTTTTGACCCCCAAAAGAACCTTTTAAGCTAAATATTATTTCAAAAAAATCTTAGCCTTTTCTCTTAACCCTCTTCAGTTATTAAGTTTCTCCCCCATCATTCCTCTTTTACCCGCTTCAATCAAGATGATAGCAGTGCATGGTTTTTTTCCGGGTCAGTCCTCGTGGGCCGGCAAATGGATGATATAGCCGCCGGAGCGTTCGTCCCTTTCCAGCTCCAGCAGACCGCGACTCTGCCCGTATTCAACCAGTTGGCCGAAGGTACGAAAGCCGTAATAGGATTCGTTGAAGCCGGGCTTGCGCCGCTTCAGGGCCTGCTTGACCATTGAACCCCAGATCTTGTCCGCTTCACCGCGCTCGGCGATCAGCGCCTCGACGGTTTCGATGACCAAGTCCACGGCCTTTTGTTTTTTGTCTTCTCCAGTTTTAGGGTCGCCCTTCTTGGGCGTCAGGCCCGGACTCGGTTTAGAGGTTATTTTTTTGCTCTTTTTCTTTTTGGCCTCTTCCTCCCGAACCAGGTCGTCGTAATAGATGAACTCATCGCAGTTGGATATCAGCAGGTCCGAGGAGGAATTTTTCACCCCACAGCCGATGACCACCTTGTTGTTTTCCCGTAGCTTGCTAACCAAAGGCGAAAAATCTGAGTCCCCGCTGATAATGACAAAAGTCTCCACGTGGCTCTTGGTATAGCACAGGTCCAGGGCATCGACCACCATCCGGATGTCGGCCGAATTCTTGCCCGACTGACGTACATGGGGGATTTCGATCAGCTCGAAGGCAGCCTCGTGCATGACCTTCTTAAACTCCTTGTAGCGCTCCCAGTCGCAGTAAGCCTTCTTGACGACGATGCTGCCCTTGAGCAGCAGGCGTTCGAGCACTTTCTGGATGTCAAACTTTGCATGCTTGGAGTCTTTCACACCCAGAGCGATATTCTCGAAATCGCAGAACAATGCCATATTCTTGACCTCGACCTGCCTGACCATATGCCGTTCCTCCTTCAGGAAACCTTGGGGACGTTTTTCAGTTATTAAGTTTCTTCCCCATCATCCCTCATTTAATTTTATTTCCATCCCCGGTAAATAGTGGACTGACTAAAAACACTTTAGACCATGGCTGCGCTAAATCTGAACATCATGGTTTCTACTGGACTGCGACCAAGACCACGCCGAGCTTTTTTTCCAGCTCGCTGATTTTTGAAAGCGCTTCATCGTCGATTACTGCCGGCTCAATATCATGACATGAAAAAGACAATAGCGTATTGCCAAGTTCTTTTTCCAGAGCCTGAATAACTTCCAGGTTGGCATTGTCCAATGTTGAAAAACTACATAACATGGTAACCTCCTTATACCGGTTAAATGGTTGATTCAGGGTTTATCCGTGTTCGGACTTTTTACGAGTTCATCAATATTGTTTAATACCCCCCAAAAAGTGAGGCTGAACAAATGATGTCATGGTTTTTCCATTTGCATACTTCCCCAACTTGAAATCACATTTTCATATAACGCGTCCGGAGCGATACCCCGTTGGAGTACCGGGACAGGCCGGCAGATCGTATTGGGGCGGTTAAAATTGTCGCCCCGCCTGATAGCCGTTGCTCGATTCTCGATATTGGATAGCGGTTTATTCCGTGTCCGGCCATACGAGGTCATAACTGACGCTGCGGCCTCTGCCCGGGTTCTGCCGCAACACCTGTCTTTC
>JAFDEW010000018.1 GCA_019310125.1 Deltaproteobacteria bacterium
TAGATCTCTATTTTCATTACCTCACAATTTTTTCAATTTGTTTTGCCAAATATTGCTATATCAAAAGCAAAATTTACCCTTTGGCAACAGCACATTTCCTTAACCGTTTGAGGATGTAAATCAAGACTGTTGTTTGCTAAGATTGCCATGGCTATTTGGTGTCAGGTTTCAGGTGTCAGGAAGCATGTTCAGTCACAACTTTTTATAGACCTCAAAAGCTTCCACATACATATAATTGCTATTGGTCACCTCGTTTCCCCTTAACCCTGACACCTGAAACCTGACATCGGACACGGTTTGTCAATAGTCAAGGATCAGCGTTTACCAACGGTCTTGATTTACACCCACCGGTTGATCGAATGAATCATTTTATGTTATGTTTTGATTGGCGGCCTATTCTGCCATCAAGAGCGGCACGTATTCGATTTCGTTCGGCTCTTATTTTACGAAGTTTATCTTTGATTTCTTCTTTTTTCTCCGGAGGAGCATTCTCGAGCTTCTTTTCGATTTTTTCGACTTCTTGCAAAAGCCGGTAAAGTTCTTGGGCAAGCATTTGGATAGACATGACTTTTTCCCGCAACTCTTTAAATAAAATGACTCAAAATTCAATTAAGTGCTTATACCACCCGATATAGCTATGGATCGGTATTGCGTCAAGAAATTATATGGGGTATATAGAGATACAGGAAAGAATCATAACATAGAGGACAAGTCTTTGTTTTATCCCCAGAGGGGATTTGGTTTGTTGGAAGTTCATTTAATTATGAAAATCACAAATATCAAATCACAAATATCAAACAATTTCCAATAACCGAAATTCGAAAATCCAAACAATGTTTAGCCTTGGAAGGTTTTGGTCACGCGCAGCGCAGGCGCTTGCGCCGCGTGTTGAATATTGGAATTTGAGATTTATTTGGAATTTGGTGCTTGGAATTTGTGATTTTAGACACAAAACTCCAAGGCAGAACCATCTATCTCTGACCCGTCCCAACGGACTGGGTTCTCAATGAAAAAAAGTGGAGATTAACATGCGCATGGGTATAGGATATGATGTTCATCGGCTGACTCAAGAGCGGAAGCTTGTTCTGGGCGGGGTTTCCATTCCATTTGGAAAGGGACTGCTCGGGCACTCAGACGCCGATGTGCTTGTTCATGCGGTGTGTGACGCACTGTTGGGAGCCGCGGGTCTGGGTGATATCGGCATGCATTTTCCGGATACCGATCCGCAGTATAAAGACATTTCCAGCCTAAAAATTCTTGCCAAAACCTATGAATTGGTTAGCGACAAGAATTTTAAAATCATGAATTTGGATTCGACAATTTTTGCCGATGCCCCAAAACTTTCCCCATACAGGGAGGAAATGCAAAAAAACATTGCCCGAACAATTGAAATCGAGCCGGAGTGTGTTAATATAAAAGCAACAACCTTCGAAGGTCTCGGAATGATCGGAAAAGGGGAGGGGATCGGAGCCATGTGCGTTGTTCTGATTCAGTCTTTGAAAAAAAACGAATAATTATCCGGAGTAAACTTTTAAAATAGGAAAGGATTATGGCACTTCGCGTTTTCAATACATTGGGCGGAAAAAAGGAACGGTTTGAGCCTTTAGAACCGGGCAGGGTCCGTATGTACGTGTGCGGTCCTACAGTATATGATGCCTGTCATATCGGGCACGCAAGGTCCGTGGTGGTGTTTGATGTGATTGCACGATATCTCAAGGCAAAAGGATTTGAAGTCACATATGTCAGAAATTTTACCGATGTTGATGATAAGATTATTAATAAAGCCAATCAGCTCGGTATCGATTCCATGGTGGTTGCTGAAAAATATATCAAGGAATTCTATAACGACATGGATGCCCTGAACGTTGAACGGGCCACCATCGAGCCAAAAGCCACCGAGCACATTAACCAGATCGTAGAGTTTGTTGAAAAGCTGATACAAAAAGGTTTTGCATACCGAATAAATGGAGATGTCTATTATTCCGTTGAAAAATTTACTGAATATGGAAAACTATCCGGTCGCAGGCTTGAAGATATGGAGGCCGGGGCAAGAGTGGATATTGATGAAAGGAAAAAAAACCCTTTCGATTTTGTTTTATGGAAATCCGCAAAACCCGGAGAACCTGCCTGGGAAAGCCCATGGGGCATGGGAAGGCCCGGTTGGCATATTGAATGCTCGGCCATGAGCAATGAATATCTGGGTGAAACCTTCGATATCCACGGCGGAGGCAAGGATCTGTGTTTCCCACACCATGAAAATGAAATCGCCCAGTCAGAAAGCGTTTCGGGGAAATTGTTTGTAAAATACTGGATTCATAACGGCTTTGTAAATATTAATCAGGAAAAGATGTCGAAATCACTGGGTAATTTTTTGATGATAAAAGATGTTTTGAAAATTTATCATCCTGAAACGGTTCGTCTTTTTCTTCTTTCCAATCATTACCGAAGCCCCATTGATTTTACGGACAAAGCCTTGGATGAAGCAAAAACGGGGCTTGATAAGATCTATGCGCTTCTTGAACGCATTGAAAAAGAAATCGGTGTGCAGCCGGATCAAAATATTGAGCCCGGGGACTGCTGGCAACGGTTTTCAGATGCAATGGATGATGATTTTAATTCCGCTCGTGGCATCGGTATGCTTTTTGACACGGTTCGAAGTATGAATCGCCTGCTGGATCAGAAAAAAAATCACGGATCTCCTGAAATAAAAAAAGCCGCCCAATCCGATCATTCAGACATTCTGAGAATAGGCAGCATATTGGGAATACTTATGGAATCCCCCAAAGTCTATTTCCAAAGAAAACAGACCCGGGTTCTTGAACAACAATCCATTGATCCGGATGTTGTTGATCAAATGATTGCGGAGCGGGACCAGGCCAGAAAGGCAAAAAACTGGGCAAAGTCAGATCAGATCAGGAATCAGCTTGCCGACATGAACATAGTTTTAGAAGATCGATCCGAAGGAACAATTTGGAAAATTAATGATTAAAAGAATGCCTAAAATGCCTAAAGTGAGCTAAAGTGCCTAAAATTCAGGGCTACTGACCTATCGTAAATTCAGATTCAACATATTTTAATGAAAAATCCACACCTTGAGGGCATATAAAAGATGAACGTCGAACATCGAATAATGTATTCTACCATTTATAATAAAGACAAAGCGAAGCGCCTTCCACATTCGACATTCGACGTTCGACGTTGAACGTTCGATGTTCAAATTGTTGCATCTGAAATTACGACTAAACCTTCATATCACGTTGAAATTACGTATACAGGTCAGGAGTTCTGAAATTATTGATTTGGGAAAAAATATAGAAAAGTTAATAAACATATAATTCAAATACATACCACATCTAAATTAATGCCTTCCTTTAAGTTAGTTTCAGGTTTTACACCCAAAGGTGATCAGTCCAGCGCAATCAAAGCCTTGAGCAAAAGGATTTTTGCAGGCAAAAAGCACCAGGTTCTCCTGGGAGTTACCGGATCCGGAAAAACCTTTACCATGGCAAATGTCATTGCGAAGGTTGAAAAACCTACCCTTGTCATCGCTCCGAATAAAACCCTTGCCGCCCAGCTTTATCATGAGTTCAGAACGCTGTTTCCGGAAAATGCGGTTGAATATTTCGTCAGCTATTATGACTACTATCAGCCTGAAGCATATATTCCGTCAAGTGACACCTATATTCAGAAAGACTCCTCAATCAACGAGATGATCGACAAACTTCGCCATTCTGCAACGCGCTCGGTATTGTCTCGAAGGGATGTGATTGTCGTGGCCAGTGTATCGTGTATATTCGGACTCGGCGCTCCTGAAGATTATCTGAAAATGCGTGTTGATATTGAAAAAGATATGGAACTGGTTCGCGACAAACTCCTTTCAGATCTGGTTGCCATTCATTATGAGCGGAATGATATGGATTTTCACAGAGGCGTCTTCCGAGTGCGGGGCGACCGGGTAGAGATCTTTCCGGCCTATGAAGAAGACCGGGCGCTCCGTATCGATTTTTTCGGGGATGAGATAGAAGGTATTTCAGAGATTGACCCGCTCAGAGGCATGGTTACAAAGCACTTGACACGGACGACCATATATCCTGCAAGTCACTATGTTACTGAAAAAAGTGTTCTTCAAAGAGCCACAAAGACGATTATTGCCGAATTAAAGGAACGAATCGATTATTTCAGGGCTGAAAATAAGCTGATTGAAGCCCAGCGAATCCAAGAACGGACGGATTTTGATCTTGAGATGATGCAGGAGCTCGGATACTGCAACGGTATCGAGAACTACTCACGCCATTTAACACAGAGGGCGCCCGGTGACCCCTCGCCGACCCTCCTCGATTATTTTCCTGATGATTTTTTGGTGTTTATCGATGAAAGTCATATCACCGTGCCCCAGCTTCGAGCAATGTATAAAGGGGATAGATCTCGTAAGGAGACGCTTATTGAGTATGGATTCAGATTGCCGTCGGCTCTGGATAACAGGCCATTGACTTTCCATGAATTTGAGTCAAAAACATCACAGGCGGTTTATGTATCGGCAACCCCTTCCGACTACGAGATTGAACGGGCAAAAAACGAACTTGTGGAGCAGATCGTAAGGCCGACCGGCCTTGTTGATCCTCTAATAGATGTCAGAACCGCTGAAAACCAGGTTGATGATCTTTTTGAAGAAATTCTGATACGCCGGAAAAGGAAGGAAAGGGTCCTGGTCACCACCCTTACAAAGCGTATGGCGGAAGATCTTACAGAATATTATTCTGATTTGGGAGTCAAGGTGCGGTATCTTCATGCCGATATCGGCACTCTGGAACGGATGGATATTATCTACGATCTCAGAAAAGGCAAATTTGATGTGCTTATCGGTATTAATCTTCTTCGAGAAGGGCTTGATATTCCGGAGGTTTCCCTTGTGGCTATACTCGATGCAGACAAGGAGGGGTTCCTTCGCTCTAAAAGGTCTTTGATACAGACCTGCGGCCGTGCTTCCAGAAATGTCCGCGGCCAGGTCATCATGTATGCCGATGTTATGACACGATCCATGAATCAGGCCATGGATGAAACGGACCGGCGAAGGAAGATTCAACAATCTTATAATAAAAAGAATTCAATTATCCCGGAAAGCATACAAAAAGATATCACGTCAATATTTGGCGAGATGTATAAACAGAAAGATGAATCGGCGGACAGGGTCTCGGAAGCCCTGGCCCCATATGATTCTTTAGACAATTTAGACGACATCATTAAAAATTTGGAAGAACAAATGAAACAAGCGGCAAAAGAGCTTGCCTTTGAAAGGGCTTCAGAACTGCGAGATCAGATTAAAGCGCTAAAAAAGATGATTGTGTTTGAAGTGTAAGCGAAAGTAATCCAATGACCACTGAGTTGAAATCCAGCAAGTCGCGACCCGCATCACGGATACAGGAAAAACTGTCTATGGTTGCCCAGGGGCCGGGTGTCTATGTTATGAAAGATATCGATGACCGGGTGATTTATGTGGGTAAAGCCCGAAACCTGAAAAAGCGAGTGGCGTCATACTTTTCAAGATCCCGGACCGGCCTTTTGCACCCGGATATAAAAACAGGAATTCTGGTCAAGAAAATATCGAATTTTGAGACCATTATTACCGATACCGAGAAAGAAGCTCTGATTCTTGAATCCAACCTTATTAAACGGCACCGACCCCGCTATAATGTTATATTAAAAGATGATAAACTTATCCCAACCTTACCGTTGTCAGGAAAATAAAAAAAGACGGGGATCTCTATTTCGGTCCCTTTGCATCTTCTGCTGCGGTTCGACAAACGCTCAAAATAATCCATAAGACGTTCAGTCTTCGAAAGTGTAAAACAAAAGATTTTAAAAGCCGGTCCCGGCCGTGCATTAATTACCAGATGGGAGCATGTCTTGCGCCCTGCTGTCTTGATGTGGACAAAAACAGATACCATGAAATCGTAAAAGAGGTCATCCTGTTTTTGAATGGGAGAACCCCCGATCTTATTCAAAAAATCAAAAAAAAGATGATATCCGCCGCAAATAAGCAAGACTATGAAAGGGCGGCAGTTCTCAGGGACAAGATGTTTGCACTTGAACAAGTCATTGAAAAGCAAGTGGCGGTCACAAATGATTTTAAGGATCGGGATGCAATAGGCATTGCCGGGTCTCATGAACATTCTATGATTACCGTCCTTTTTGTTCGCAGTGGATTTTTGTTGGGGACAAGGCATTTCAATTTTTCAGAGATCATGTCCACCCAGGAGGAAATGATCCAAGCATTTATCCGGCAATATTATGAAAAAGCCCCCTTTGTTCCCAAAGAGATTCTTATCCCCACTCAACTTGAAGACGCATCTTTGCTGGAAGAACTTTTGAGCAGCCTTAGGGGGAAAAAAGTGAGTATTCTGGGACCGAAAAAAGGTGAAAAACTCCGTCTGGTTAAGTTGGCATCCCAGAATGCAGAAAACCGTTTAAAGGAAATTAGGACTTCGGCCGCCACGGACATGGAGATTTCTATTCAGCTTAAGAAACGACTTAAAATGGATGAATTGCCCCAGCGAATTGAGTGTTTTGACATTTCCAGTATTTCCGGCACAGAGGCTGTAGCCGGAATGGTTGTATTTGAAAAGGGTAAGCCGAACAAATCGTTATTTAGAAAGTACAGAATAAAATCTGTTGATGCGAAAGACGATTATTCCTGCATGGCTGAAGTCTTAAAAAGACGGTACGGTAACGGCGAAAAATCAAGGCCGTATCCGGACATTCTGATGGTGGACGGTGGGAAAGGACAGCTCAATATTGCGGTATCGGTAATAGAATCGTTGAAACTAGAGCAGACATTTCAAATCATCAGCATTGCGAAGAAGAATGAGAGCAAAGGGGAAACACAAGATAAGATCTATAAACCCGGACAGGTTAATCCGGTAAATATGGGGAGGGGAGGGGAACCTCTCCTTCTTCTGCAAAGAATCAGGGATAAATCCCATGGGTTCGCCATATCATTTCATCGTCAGCGTCGCGGAAAGCAATTTATCCGTTCCGCGCTTGATTCGATTCCGGGCGTGGGCAAAAAAAGAAAAGCAACGCTTTTAAAACATTTTAAAAGCGTTAAAAAAATCCGGGCAGCAACCGTCGAAGAACTTAGCGCACTGCCCGGAATGAGTCGTCATGTTGCAGAATCGGTGAAGAAAACACTTAATTCAGAGGTCAGAATTCAGAGGTCAGAATTCAGAGGTCAGAATTTAGATTAAATGGCCCCCTTCTGTCATATGCCTTCACTTTTCTGACTTCTGTCTATGCCAGTTTTTTTAATGCTTTTTTGAGTTCTCTGACCGCGTCGGCGGATTTCTCAAGGGCGGCCTTCTCTTCAGCAGTGAGGGTAATTTCAACGATCTCTTCCACACCGTTTGTGCCAAGTTTTACCGGCACGCCGATAAAAAGTTCGTTAAATCCGTATTCACCCTCAAGGTATGCGGCACATGGCAGAATTTTCTTCTTGTCTTTGAGAATAGACTCAGCCATTTCCACCGCGGCCGACGCCGGTGCATAAAAGGCGCTGCCTGTTTTAAGAAGTCCGACAATTTCGGCTCCGCCATTGGCGGTTCTTTCCACTAAAGCGTCTATCCGTTCTTTTGTGAGCAGTTCAGTAATAGGTATGCCTGCCACAGTGGAATAGCGAGGTAACGGCACCATGGTATCGCCATGCCCGCCAAGAACAAATGCAGTTGTATTTTCCACGGAAACATTAAGTTCCATGGCAATAAAAGACCTGAATCGTGCGGAGTCCAGCACCCCGGCCATGCCGATAACTCTGTTTTTTGGGAAGCCGCTGGTCTCATATGCAACGTGACACATCGCATCAAGGGGATTGCTAACAATAATAAGTATGGCATCAGGAGATAGCTTCGCAACCTCCCTCGTAACAGTATTCATGATTCCCGCATTGATATTCAGAAGGTCATCCCGGCTCATCCCCGGCTTTCTGGGTATTCCGGCGGTAATGATAACGATATCTGAGTTTGCTGAAGCTGCATAATCGTTTGAACCGGTTAGACGGGCATCATGCGTTTCAATAGGTGCAGCCTCTGCAAGATCCAGGGCTTTGCCTTGAGGAAGTCCTTCAATGATATCAATCAAGGCCACATCGCATAACTCTTTTTCCGCCAGTCTTTGAGCTACGGTTGCCCCCACATTGCCGGCACCGATTACGGTAACTTTTTTGTCCATATTGAACTCCTTTTATTAATGAATTATTATATGACGGTCTCCTAAAAAGTCCAACTTCTGCGTTGTGCTGCATTTCGCAATCATTCAACGTACAATAAGTACGCCTCATGATTACAAAATTTGCACGCCTTGAATTTGAACTTTTTACGAAACCGTATAAATCGGACTTTTTACGAGTTCATCAATATATTAATAGTGGTTTTAAAAAGATAAAAAAGAAAAAGTTGTGAATTTTGTTAACATAAAACCGATTATTGTCAATATATTTATACCAAAATCTTTTTTTCTTGTTATTGACATGAATGGTTAAGCAGTATAAAAATTTTAAAATGATAAATCAGGGTTCAAGGTTCTCATGAATATAACAAAAAAGATTAAAATACTATTGCAGGAAGCAGAACTTTATCATGCCCAGGGCCTGTTGAACGAGGCAATGGAAAAGTATAACACCGCAACAAAACTGATCCGGAACGATGAACGGCTAAAGGGCAAACAAAACCTGATAATGGGAATTTCAAAAAAAATTCTCGCCTTGAAAAACGATATCATCAAGATTGAAATGGCACCAAAAAAACCTGAAGTCTCCGCAAAGATTCAGGATCTGATAAAAAAAATGTATTCATTTTCACCGGACAAGAGCGAAGATTTAAAAGCGCTTGACGGCGCCATAGCCCTGGCAAAGTTCGGACAGTTTAAAAGAGCCATATCAGAATTTAACGAACTCATAAAAAAAGATTCACTGCGTGTTGTTGCTGCCAAGAGCATGCTAAGGTGTCATATGGCGCTTTCATCCCTGGATGAGGCTGTTTCTCAGTATGAGCAATGGATTTCAGATGACAGATTTTCAACGATTCAGATGGATAAATTACATGCTTTTCTTGAGAATATTCTAAAAAAAGAGGGCATTGAAAAAAAGCTTCCAAGGCGAAAACCACCGAAAGACGACACCGGTGTGATTTGGGTTAAAGGGCCTGAAATCGAAGATCCTGACCCGCTTGATATCAACTCCATCGGGATAACTAACTATAGGGGGCTCCAAAAGGGGCAGGTCGTTGAATTTAAGGTAAGATTTCAATTGGGAAACGTGGTCAGTCTGCTTATTTCTATCAGGGACAAAGAGTTAATCGACATTTTTAAAGTTGGGGTAATGATTCGTGATATTCAATATTATTCAACCGCTGCTCTATTTAATGCTTCCGGACTGGTTACATCGGTAAAAGAAATTAAAATCGGTCCGTTGAGAGGAGATTATTGCGTGGATATTAAAATTGTATCAGAGTAAGCCGTAACTTCTCAATAAGTTCTGGTGTACGCAATGATCATAGTGAGCCGCCTACTGATAATAAAATATAATCTGTCTGGAACTCGCAGTTAAGTGAGCCTAATATTGATATCTCGGAAACTCCATAACCGTTAAAATAACAAGATTCTTAATAGCAAACTGCTTACACAATCTCTGTTCAACACCGCGGTTACGTACTGTGAAACAAGAAAGGCCTTGAATAATTTGAGAAATTTTTGTAAACTAAATTTTTATGATTATATTGGACGGGTTTAACATATCTTACATCTTTTGCTTGGGACTGATTATATATGGCTATTTTTAAATTAAAAAAAAGAGAGATAGAATGTAAAATCGTATATTACGGACCTGGAAGATCCGGAAAAACCACTAACATGGAATATATCTACAAAACATATAGAAAACAGGTTGTCGGCGAGATGGTCTCGGTGGATACAGAGGGTGACCGAACGCTTTTTTTCGATTTTCTTCCCATGGGGTTGGGACAGATAAAAGGTTTTGATATCAGGCTTCAGGTGTATACTGTTCCCGGTCAGGTTCAATACAGATCCACCAGAAAACTGGTTTTAAAGGGCGTGGACGGAGTAATTTTTGTTGCCGATTCCCTGGCGGTCAGACGTGAGAAAAACATGCTTTCCTTAAAGGATCTGCAACATAATTTGAAAGAATACGGCATTAACATCTTAAAGATTCCGCTTGTTATGCAGCATAACAAAAGGGATCTTGCAGGGCAGGGCGTTCCGATAATGTCCATAGAACAGATGGAAAGGGATTTAAACAGACAGCTCAAGGTCCCCTCTTTTTCAGCCAGTGCTATTACCGGTGACGGTGTGGGTGCAACCTTGAAAGAATGTCTTAAGTTGACATTGTTGTCATTTAAAAATCAAATCAAATCGGGGTAGAAGATCCATGGGTGATTTTGTTCTGGCGGGCAATCTTAATTTTTTAAGCCTGGGGGATATCTTGCAACTCCTCGGTTCAAATGCCAGCACCGGGGTTTTGCGCATTACCAGCAGGTATGCCCAAGATTTGGGTTTAATATATTTTCACAACGGAAACCCTGTTAATGCTTCAGTCGGATCATTGGCCGGAGTCGATGCCGTAAATTCACTTTTTGGATGGCTTGAAGGAGAATTTGAATTCATTGAAGAAAAAGTTGATGGTGAAAATGTCATCAAAAAGAGCCGTATGCAGATTATTCTTGACTGCTTAAGAATGCTGGACGATGGACAGATTGAACAGCTGGGACCGGTAACATTTACAAAAAAGTCATCCCATCCTTCGGACAGTTTATCAAATCGGCCGATTGTCAGAGGACCGCTTATCGATTACACGTACGTTGTTGATGAAGAAGAAGTCCGTGCCGGCAACAAAATCGTGGGAGAGGGAAAACATGGCGGCTGGTTATGGGTCATCCTTGAAGGCACTGCAGAAATTATTAGAGAAACCCCCCAGGGCCCTTTAAAACTAATCAGAATCGGTGAAGGCGCATTTATCGGAAGTATTGCCTCATTTTTATTATTAGAGGGGAGTGTTCGAAGTGCTGCGATCACGGCGATTAGCAATGTTCTGCTCGGTGTTCTCGATTTGCGACGACTCTCCGCCGATTTTTTGCGAATGTCCAATCAATTCAGAAGCCTTTTAATCAGTCTCGATAAACGGTTAAAACAGGTAACCAATATGGCGGTTGATATAAAGTTAGAAAACATTAAAGTAGAAGAATTTATTAATGGCAAAGCTCATGTGTTCACACAGGGCGAAAATGTGGGAAATTTATTCACAATTACAGAAGGTGAAGCGCATATTGTCCGGAATACCCAAAATGGGTATGTGCCGCTGGCGAATCTTTATCAGGGTGATTTCTTTGGCCATCTGCCATTCCTTGATATTGGACAAGAACCTTACTCCGCCTCGGTTTTCGGATCAAAAGATCTCAAGATAAGCGAGATAGATCCTAAAATTCTGGAGCAAGAATATAAACAGCTTTCGTCCACATTTAAAAATTTTATAGAACACCTTGCAAACTGTATATTAGTAACATCCATGTTGGCTTGTGAGTTTGGAAAAAACACCGGCATTAAAAAAACGGGAACGTCTTAATACTTTAAATGTGATGAATTCACCTTATTGTAAATTCATCTATATTGGGTGAAAACCATGACCACAAAAGACAAAAGAAAACATGCAAGAATCAATGCGCTTAATCTTATATCCTATAGTTGTATTGATGAAACAGTTCAAGCTATAGCGCAGGGAATGGGAAGAACTTTGAATGTGAGTCAAAGCGGAATTCTTCTTGAAACACATGTTCCAATCGACCCGAAATATACAGTGGCGTTGGCAATAGGTCTGGAAGATGAATTGCTCAACATCAAAGGGAGGGTTGCTTTTTCTGTAGCAAGCGGGGAAGATAGATTTGAAGCCGGAATCGAGTTCATTGAAACCGATGAAGCGGCCCTTGATGTGTTAAAAAAATATATCAAAGCGTTCAGGGGACATGAGTAAAGATGGGTGGTAGTATTTCGAGGATTAAAATTTGAGTCTGACCCCAGAGGAATAGGCTACGCATTCCACGGGGCAGGCGCAGATATTGGCGGAAAAGACAGTTTTCGTTCAGGCACTACATACCAAAGGATAAAGACCCATGGTGCAAACAGTCAGTCAAACTGATTTTAAAAATTTAAATTTACTGAAAAGGGGGAAGGTGCGGGATATATACGATCTTGGCGACGAACTGTTAATGGTGACTACAGATCGAATTTCCGCGTTTGACGTTATCATGCCTGATCCTATTCCGGGGAAGGGAAAAATCTTGACTCAAATTTCCCTGTTCTGGTTTAAAATAATGAAGTCTCTTTTGCCCAATCATGTGATTTCCGGCAACGTTGATGATTTTCCCGAGATTTGTAGCCCCTATACAGAAATTCTACGCGACCGAAGCATGCTGGTTAAAAAAGCGAAACCGCTTCCCATTGAGTGTGTTGTCAGGGGGTACATATCCGGCTCCGGTTGGAAAGATTACCAGACCACCGGAAGCATCTGCGGAATAAAACTGCCTCAGGGTCTGAAAGAATCGGATAAATTGTCCGAACCCCTGTTTACACCTTCCACCAAGGAAGAGATAGGACTTCATGACGTCAACATTGACTTTGATACCGTCGTAAATAAAATTGGAAGAACCCTTGCAGAAAAGGTCAGAAAACTCAGCCTTGCAATTTACGAAAAGGGTGCCAATCTGGCTTATGAACACGGCATAATCATTGCGGATACAAAATTTGAATTCGGCCTTTTCGAAAACAACCTCATTCTTATCGATGAAGTGTTAACACCGGATTCATCAAGGTTCTGGCCGAGAGCGTCGTATAAACCGAATGGTGCGCAAAAGAGTTTTGACAAGCAATATCTCAGAGACTACCTGATTTCCATAAACTGGGACAAAAAGTCGCCGGGGCCGCCGCTTCCCGAAACGGTTATCCGTAATACACGAACCAAATACCTGGAAGCCTTAACTCAACTCACCGACGCAAGTTATGCGTTTTAAACAAAAGATCGCAAAGCTTTCTTTGATCGATTCTAAAGACGATTCCTTTCGCATTACCACCCAAATAAACGTCGATCATCTGATGGACTCCATTAATCATGTGGGGATGTTAAACCTTCCGTTACTCGTAGAAAAAGAAACAGGATATAAAATTGTGTGCGGGTTTCGCAGAATTGAAGCCTGCCGACGACTTAACTGGGCTGATATGGAAGTTAGGATACTCGAATCGGATACAAAACAGCTTGAATGTATAACATATGCTATTACGGATAACTCTCTTCAAAGACCGCTTAACCTGATCGAACAATCTATATCCATTAACCTGCTTTACCCCTTTTTCAAAGATGTTAGCTT
This sequence comes from Deltaproteobacteria bacterium, assembly GCA_019310125.1. GTDB lineage: Bacteria > Desulfobacterota > Desulfobacteria > Desulfobacterales > UBA11574 > S5133MH16. The sequence continues at coordinate 13,419 of JAFDEW010000018.1, forward strand.
CCTGGGCCAAGAACTGTCGGCCATGGGTTTGCCTGACAATCCTTCAATTGTAAAAAAAATTAAAGAACTTTGTCATCTTCCCAAATCTGTTCAAAACGGCATTCTTTCAAACACTATTTCTCTGGCCATGGCTTTGGAGCTCGGAAGGTTGCAGCAGGACGCCGGAGAAAGTTTTTCAAAACTTTTTGAAACACTTAAATTGAGCCTGAATAAACAAAAGGAAATATTGACCATAGTTAAAGAGATTTCCCTTCGCGAAGATATCCCCATCCTGAAAGTGATAAAAACTGATAGGGTTCAAAAAATCTTATCTAACGAAGATCTGGATAGAAATCAGAAGATCCGCAAGATAAGAATCTATTTAAAACAGAGGCGGTTTCCCGTGATAACAGCCGCTGAAAAGGAGCTTGAAGACCAATTAAAAAAACTTAAGCTCGGAAGTGGAACAAAACTTATTCCTCCGGATAATTTCGAAGATAGCACCTATATCCTGAAATTATTCTTTAAAAACTTAACCCAACTTAAAGATCGTCAAGCAAAGATTGATGAACTGATCAAGAACCCCTCCCTTAGAAAAATTATAGACAGACCAAATTGACACCATGTTTTTAAAATTGATGGCTTCGTAAAAAGTCCAACTTCTGCGTTGCGCTGCATTCCTCGTCACTGCGACGTACTATACGTACGTCTCATTCCTCGGAATTTGCGCGCCTTGAATTTGGAACTTTTTACTTTGCCATCAAAATCTTACTTTTTACGAGACCGTCAAAAGTTGACGTTCGAAATCTTTACCTTATATAGTGCCCTATCTATTATAAATTACAATATGTTGTAAAATAAAATTCTCAACGGTGCTATTTTAGTAAAAATAGTGGTCCGTTAATAAAAAAGGCATGTTTAAATATATAATGTATATTCAATTGGTTGAGCTATTTATTTTCGCGGTTCTTACAAAACTAACGCTTGAAATGAAAAAAATGAATGAATTAGCTTGACTAAATAAAAAGCACCATTTATATAATGTTTAATTAAATAAATATGGTTCAGCAAATATGGGAATAAAAGAGAGGAAAGAAAGAGAAAAAGAAAGAAGAAGGCAACAGATAATGGTTGCTGCAAAACGGGTTTTTTCTATAAAAAACTTCAACAGGGCGACTATGGAAGATATCGCCAGGGAAGCGGAACTCAGCCCCGGCACCATTTATCTTTATTTCAAAAACAAAGAAGAGTTGTTTGCTTCACTTTCCCTGAGAATTCTCCATTATATGAGCATCCGGTTGGAACAGGTAAATAATGAAAACTTTCAAACGCCCGAAGAAAAAATAAAGGCGTTGAAGCAAGCCCTGTATGAAGTTTACGAATTTGATCCCATTGTTCTTATTAACATGTTCCATCTTCAGTCAAGTGAAACCCTAAGAAATTTATCCCCCCATCTACTTTCAGAGATTAAAGACCTGTCTCGAAGTTCATTCCGTTCCATGGCCAAAATATTCGAGGAAGGAATAAAAAAAGGAGATCTTATTGACAGGCATCCGGTGGCACTGGCTGACATTGTTTGGGCGTTGTTTTCAGGGGTTGTTTTGTGGGAGGAAAGTAAACGGTTAATCGACAGCCAAAAGGACTTCTTAAAATCGACGCTTGAAATTGCATTTGAAATTTTTAGCCGAGGCATAAGAACATCCCCCGGCCTTATAAATTCCGAGCAGACACTAAAAGATTTTGTTTACAATGACTAGGTTACAATAGAATGCGGCTTTTTTTAACCCTTAACCGGAAAGGAGGTGATCGGACAGAACTATCGTGGAGGAAAGGTGAAAACTTCTATCTAAAACGTTTGCCTCAGTCTTGGTTTCTGCCCAGGCATTACGAGAGTTTCGAGTTGCGCTTGTGCCAAATGAGCAACAAGAGCAGGTCAAGCCCTTAAGGTGATGATACCTGTAAAACTGGGAACGAAAAGTATGCTGGGTGCAACAATCTTAAGGAGGTATTAATATGGCTGAAAACAAAACGCCGGCCCAAGCCTGGCGAGTGGTGTTTGCGGGAACAACCATCAATTTATGCTTGGGTGTTTTATACGCCTGGAGTGTGTGGAAAGTCAGGCTCGTAAATGCTGAATTTATGGCCCTTCCGTTTAATGAGGGTTGGCAGGTGCTTAACCATGCCCAGGCATCAACCCCTGTTACCCTTTGCATGTTAATTTTTGGTTTGTTAATGATTCCGGGCGGCAGGTTACAGGATACAAAAGGTCCGACCATTGCCGCCAGTGTTGGAGGTATCGCTATCGGAATCGGCCTGATTATTGCCGGAGCTATGAAAAGCTATACCGGTCTGATTATCGGTTACGGCATCGGCGGCGGTATCGGCATGGGCATCGGGTACGCTGCTCCTACACCGGCCGCGCTCAGATGGTTCGGTCCCCATAAACGCGGACTTGTTGCCGGTCTGGTGGTGGCAGGATATGGCGGCGCTGCGCTGTATGTTTCGCCATTGGCAAAATGGATTATTGACAGTTGGGGCGTTTCCGCCAGTTTCTACTTCCTTGGCGTTGCCTATCTGATTATCATCTGCCTTGCGGCCCAGGTACTGGCCTGGCCTGAGGAAGGATATGTTCCGGAAGCTGCACCGGTAAAAGCAGGTGATGAAGGGAAGGCCATCGTAGTCCCAAGGGATTGGAGCGCTGGTGAAATGACCAAAACCTGGCAGTTTTATGCTCTGGTGCTGATGTTCATCCTCAACACCCAGTCCGGTATTCTGATCATCACCAATGCCGCCGGTTTGGCCAAAAAGACCGCGGCCGGACTTGTGGCAGGATGGGTGCTGGCCTCCTTCGGTGGTTTGGTTAATGCCGCCGGCCGGATTGGGACCGGTAAGTATTCGGACATCATCGGCAGGAACAATGCTTATATGCTGAACTGTGCCATATCCGCTGTAGCCATGCTTTGCATTCCCTATGCCATTGCTACCAAGAGTATCGGCCTTCTGTTCTTTCTGGCCGGTGTTGGGTATTGGCAGTACGGCGGCGGTCTGGCTCTGATGCCGTCATATACCGCCGACTTTTATGGGCCCAAGAACCTGGGGTTCAACTACGGTCTGGTGTTCATCGGCTGGGCGTTTGGTGCGTTCATGCCGAGGTTGGCCGGTATTATCAGAGACGCCACAGGAAGTTTCAACATCGCGTTCTACCTGTCGGCAGGATTTCTGATCGTGGCTATTGTTCTGGCGTTTATCACCAAGAGACCACAACATGCCGATATGGTTGGAGAGGCATAATAGCTGGTAACTTTGATTACCGGTAAAGGTTGACGACAAGAGGCGGAAAGGTTGCTCCTTTCCGCCTCTTTTTTTTAATGCCGTTTAAAATATTATCGCATTACGGTTGACAAGAAAGTTTATCTTTGAAATAAATGATCGCTTTGATATTCACGAGAGCGAGAGATTTAAGAGACCTTTGAAAAGATACGCAACGAAAACTTATGCCTTATTTGTTCGATTTTTCTAATATTTTAATTGATAATTATCTTGCTTTTTGTCTGGGCATTCTTTTTGCGATTACCATAAATGCCGAAGCTCAGGCTTTTGTTGCGCAATTTTTAGGCGATATGCGCGAGGAAGACAAAAACCGATTTCATTTTAACGCATTACGCCATCTTGACCTGGCGGGAACGGTTTTATTTTTTATTTCCGGGTTTGGCTGGCCTCGAAGTGTTGATATCGATCCGAGTAAATTCTCACGGCCCAGGTTGCATACCGTCATCATAAGATTTGCCGGACCCTTGTCAAACTTTCTCCTTGCCAGCATCATCTCCAGCATCAGTTTAGTTATCGAGCAATTTTCGGTTCAGACCCAAATGTTACAGATCGTTATAGGAATCAATCTCATGGTGGCCGTGGCAAACCTGTTGCCGATTCCGCCACTGGCGGCTGCAAGTATTGTGGATGTTTTTATTGATACAAAGAATAAAATCTTTAAAAAAATATATTGGCAGGTAGGTCCCTATGTGCTGGTGTTACTATTGATTGCGGATCGGTTAAACCACAACATTATTTTAAATCGTTTTGTAATGCCGATAGTCATGCCCCTGTTCAAATTTTTCACCAAATCCTTTACGTTTGGCGGATAGGGGGCGTTTTGCAAAGGTCTCGCGGCTTTTGTGAGGGATAAAATTTAATCATATCCGAAGATCGGTTAAGGTTGATGGGTTTCAAAGAACCAAATCGTCGCTAAATTTTAAGAGCTCTTTAAAATGCTTTCTCAGCCACTTGGCGACCATTTCCCGAATAAAGGTGCGCCCGATAAGAGGGATAACAATCAATCCAAAATAAAGATAGTCTGACACCTTAAAATACGTGAAGACTACGATGAGACTGATCATAGTCAATGCCGCCACCACGTTGGTGGATAGGTTGATGAGTTCCCGGAGTTGCTTGGTTATATACTCCTGAAACTCAGCTTCTTCCACGGATAATTTTTTTCCATTTCTTGTAATTCTCAGGATCATGTTTTCTTTGACCTCCTATTTTCTGTGAATGGCATCAATACGATTTTAATTAAAAAATATATTTTTAAATAAAATATTTGTGTGTCAAACAAGAAGTATATCAGCATAATTAGTATGATGTCGAGAAATTAGTTTCTCAATGATATATTTTTTATGACTTATATCATAAAGTAAAATCAACACCGAAAACATAATATAACCAACGTACGAAATTTTATTATTATCTTTTTCATAGTTTCGTGATAAAGATTTTTTTATTTTCCGGTTTATTCCGGTTGGTCATACGACTGTTCCTATGTTTTTTCGCGTTGGAAAATTAGTTATTCGGTCTCCATTCAGCATCAGGAGGCCTCGAAGAGGATAGGAATGTCTGGTTATCAAAACCGCAGGCTCTTTCCCTCCGGCCCACCCTTCAACCAAAGCTGCGCTTACCGTCTTAGAGCGTTTAAAGATAAAAAAAGAAGCCCGGATTCTGGACATAGGGTGCGGGTCCGGAATCCTCGGACTCGCAGCGGTTTTTAAAAACAGTAACATGGCTATAGGCTGCGACATCAACCCTGCATCAATAAGAGCCAGCAGGGAAAATGCAATCTTCAACCGGATGCAAGACCGGTTTCATTTGTTTTGTGGGTCTGCAAATGCGGTTTCAGAACGTTTCGACCTGATCCTCGCCAACCTTCCTGCGGGTGTTCATATGCAAATGTTCGATCACTACCGACGTCTTGTTCCCAGGAACCAAGGGTTGCTGGTGGTTTCCGGCTTTTATGATGTCCAGGCGGCGGTTATGGAAAAAGAACTGGCCCGAAAAGATTTTGCCGTTTTGGAGAGAGTAGAAATAAGCGCCTCTGCCGCGGCACTTACTTCCGAATGCTCTTGCACCTGGGTAGCACTTGGGCTGACGAATAGAGACCTTTGATAAATAAAAGAGGAAGCATTGCCGCTTTTAAAACTATATATTGATCAACAGGTACTCAATTCTCCTCACGTGGATTCCATCCGGTCACGAATTGATGTGCCTGTGGAAATTGTTCGAAATGCACAAGAAGTCTTTGAATCGATTTTACGTTCAAATGATCCTGTCCAAAAAGCCAAAACAATTCTTTTCCTTACCCGCAACAAAGGCCCTTTTGTTAGACCCTGTCCCGGAACGCGCATTTATACCTGTTGCGGTTACCAAATTCTGCATATCGGCACCTTTTGCACCATGGATTGCTCGTATTGCATTTTGCAATCCTATTTTCATCCACCGGTACTTCAGTATTTTGTGAACCATGACAGACTCTTTTTAGAGTTGGACAATCTGTTTTTGGAGAAAAAAATAACCCGAATAGGTACCGGAGAATTTACAGACAGCATGATCTGGGAAATATGGACCGATCTTTCAAGCCGGCTTGTTCCAAAGTTTTCAAACCAGTCCCGCGCCGTGCTGGAACTAAAGACAAAAACAACGGCCATTGACGGCTTAAGACATCTTCGTCACAATCGAAAGACCATTGTGGCATGGTCTTTGAATACAGATCGTGTCATTAAGAATGAGGAATTTAATACCACATCTCTGTCCGCAAGACTCCGGGCTGCTGCAACCTGCGAATCGTGGGGATACCCGCTTGGCTTCCATTTTGATCCAATGGTTATCTATGACGGCTGTGAAGAAGAATACCGGGAGGTTGTCCAAAAACTGTTTTCCAGTGTATCACCAGGCAATATCGTATGGATCAGCATCGGCACCTTTCGTTTTATGCCGTCTCTAAAACCTATCATACAAAAACGATTCCCGGAATCAAAAATAATTTACGGAGAATTCATATCGGGTCTGGATGGAAAGATGCGTTACTTTAAGCCGTTACGGATTGGACTCTATCGTAAAATGATCTCCTGGATCAGGGAATATGCTCCTGAAGTTCTGATCTATTTTTGCATGGAAGATGATGAGGTCTGGCAAAAATCCATGGGATTTGTTCCTCGAGATCGCGGCGGTCTGCCTAAAATGCTCGATAACAGTGCGGTCAGAATCTGCGAATTGAAGGTGAGTTGATCTTGAACAAAATTGAACGGTTTTCAAAGGTCTCGAAATATATTTCTTATTTGCCCTTAATTTTTTTAACTATTTTTTTATCCGGTTTTTTATCCGGCAGACCGTTATTAGCCCATGAGTGGTATTATGTAAAACGGGTCAATGACGGGGATACCATTGTACTGGCAGACGGTCGACACATCCGTTACATCGGAATTAATGCTCCTGAAATTGGTCATAAAAATAAAAAAGCCGAACCTTTCGGATATGCCGCAAAAAAATATAATAAAACCCTTGTGTTATCCAAAATGGTTCGACTGGAATTCGACAAACAAACCCATGACCGCTACGGCCGCACCCTGGCTTACGTGTTTTTGAACAATGGGGTATTTGTAAATAAGGTTATGATAGAAAAAGGATACGCCTATTGTTTGTTCCGCAGGCCCAACAATAAACATGATCAGGTGTTACTGAAGTCCCAGCGAAATGCAATGTCGGCCAAACGGGGGATATGGCGTAACTGGAAAGAAAAAAAGGCAAGGTATTGGGGAAACAGAAGATCAAAACGATTTCATGAACCAACATGTGCCTTTGGGAAAAAGATTACTATAGAGAACAAAATTGTATTTATACGTATATGGGATGCGTTCTGGGCGGGATATGCTCCCTGCAAAAAATGTATGGCCGGGGGGGTGAGAATTGACGATTGAAAATTGTAGATTGACGATTGAAATCCGCCAAATCCACCAAAATACGTTGGCGGAGATGGCGGACTTTCGAGATGGACTATTCTTTTTCTTTGTTTAATTTCTCTAAAAGTTTTTGTGAAAACTGGGCGGGAACTTCGTCATAATGTGAAAATTCCATGGTAAATATGCCGCGACCTCCGGTAATTGATCTGAGCTCCGGTGCATAGGTCAAAAATTCGGACATAGGCACGTTTGCCTTAATAACCTGATTTTTACCTTTGCTGTCCATGCCAAGAACCCTGCCTCGTCTGCTGTTAAGATCTCCCATGATATCCCCCATGTATTCGTCCGGGGTCGTGATTGAAATGCTCATGATAGGTTCCAACAGAACCGGGCCCGCATCTGCCGCCGCTTTTCTAAATGCCAGGGAACCTGCGATTTTAAACGCCATTTCAGATGAATCAACCGCATGAAAGGAACCGTCATCCAGAGTAACCTGAAAATCGATACAAGGGAATCCACCAAGAACTCCCTTTTTGCAGGATTCAATAATACCTTTTTCAACAGCAGGAATATATTGCCTCGGAATTGCACCGCCGACGATTTTATCAACAAACTCAAAACCTTTTCCCTTGGGAAGTGGTTCTAACCGGATCCAGCAATCACCGAATTGACCATGGCCTCCGGTTTGTTTTTTATGTCTTCCTTGAACTCTGACCGTCTTGGTAATGGTCTCCTTGTAGGGAATTTTAGGTGTGTTCAGCCGCACGTCAACGTTGAACTTTCTTTTGAGCTTTTCAACGGTAACTTCAATGTGGATCTGCCCCAGACCGGATAAAAGAATCTGCTTGGTTTCCGGGTTACGAGTAAGCTTTAGAGCAACATCTTCTTCCAATAGCTTTGATAAAGAGCTAAATATCTTGTCTTCATCACCCTTTGATTTGGGCTCAAGAGCGAAAGAAATCAGGTGAGGAAGCGGCTCTGCACATTTAAATTTTACCTTGCGACTTTCATTGCAAAGGGTGTCTCCTGTAGCCGTCTCTTTTAATTTAGCTACAGCCACAAGAGAACCCGGCCCGGCTTGTTTTATTTGTTTTTGTTCTTTGCCGGCAAGTCTCAACAGCTGATTATACCTTTCATTTGTACTTTTATTTGTGTTATAGAAAGTTCCGTCTGCCCCGAGGGTTCCTGAAACCACCCTGAATATTGAAAGACGGCCGGCAAATGGATCGGCAACCGTTTTGAACACAAATCCGGAAAAAGGCGCATCCGGATCGGCCGTACATTCTATTTGAGTTTCACCGGTAGCATCAGCGGCAATCCAGGGATCGCGATCAAGGGGTGACGGCATGCAGTTGACAAAAAAATCCTGCAGCAGATCGATGCCGATATTTTTTGTGGCCGACCCACAAAGAACCGGCACAAATGCTCGCGTTAACGTGCCCTTCCGTAATACATTTATTATTTCATCATCTGACAAGGATTCTCCGTCAAGATACCGTTCCAGGAGTTTGTCGTCCGACTCTATAACATTTTCCACAAGAGCTTCTCTCTCTTCTTCCACCTGATCCTGCAGATCCTGGGGAATGTCAATTGCAGTTGCTTTGCCGTTGCTGTCATAGGTAAACGCTTTCATAAGGATAAGGTCAACAACACCTTTAAAGTCTGTTTCGGATCCTATGGGAAGTTGAATAATAATAGGCTTTGGCTTAAAACATTTTGCCGCATCTTTGAATGTACGGAAAAAATCAGACCTTTCCCTATCGAGTTTATTTATAAAAATAACTGATGGCAGGTTGAATTCGTCTATGAAATCCCAGGCCTGCTCGGTTTGTACTTTTACACCGTCTACGGCATCTATTACCACAACAGCGCCGTCGGCAGCCTGCATGCAAAGTCTGGTATCTGAAAAGAAATTCTGGTCACCGGGTGTATCGATAAGACTGACCGTATGTTTTTTCCAGCTGTATTGATGGAATGCGCTGCTTAAACTGATATGGCGTTTGAGCTCTTCAGGCTCAAAGTCCATAAGGGTGTTTTCATCATCTACGCATCCCAGTCTATTGGTGACACCTGTATTAAAAAGCATTACCTCGGCCAAAGAAGTTTTGCCCGCACCTCCATGGGCCACGAAAGCAATGTTCCTTAATGTATCTACATTCTCAGTCATTTACACTCCTCTCTGGTAAACATTATTAAATTGCTAATCTCTATCAATAAAAGCCTAAAACTAATATTTTTATATGGTTATCCGAAATAAATCAAGATCAACTTTCAAATTTTAAAGAAATAAAAAATTCTTTATTTCCCTTTGGCCCCAGTATGGGTGAAGGGATAACAAATTCGCGCAAAAGACCTGTTATTGTAAAAAAATCCGAAAGACTTTTTATAACCTGGGCATGCAAAACAGGGTCACGCACCACGCCGCCTTTGCCGACGTTACCTTTTCCCACTTCAAACTGCGGTTTTATCAAGGCCATGATCCGTGCATCTTCTTTCATAAACTTAATTACCGCATCTATAACCACAACACGAGAATCCTGCATGAGTTTCCAGGCGAGCTGCCCATAACCCACATCCACGGCAAAAACGCGGATAGCGCCATGCTGAAGAAGACAATCGGTAAATCCGCCCGTGGATGCTCCCACATCCATACAGACAGCCCCGGTGATATCGATATTAAGCGCCTGCAGAGCTTTTTCCAGCTTAAGGCCGCCCCGGCTCACATAGGGGATGTCTTCTCCTTTAAGACTGACATGATCATTTTTATAAATAAATGAACCGGGCTTATCCACAAGACGGTTATTCACCTACCAGCCCTTTTTCTACAATCAGCAAGTCAAGTCTTGTTTTTTTAACTGACATCAGGAATCAAGCGTTTGATAAACTCATAAAAAGTCAAAATTGAGACGGCAAAGTAAAAAGTTCAAGTTCAAGGCGTCGCGAATTTTGTGGAATGAGGCGTACTTATGTACGCCGCAGTGAACACGAAATGAAGCGCAACGCAGAAATTGGACTTTTTACGAAACCGTCAAGCGTTTGGCTGCGTTGACAATGCTTGATGCATCGATACCATATTTAGACCTTAGCATTTTCTGAGGACCGTGTTCAACGAAAATATCAGGTATTCCGATACATTCCAAACGAAAACCGGTTATCCCCTGATCGCTCAAACCTTCCAGCACCGCACTTCCAAATCCTCCCTGACGTACGTTCTCTTCAACTGTTATTATGCGCGGTATTTCCCGTGCAAGGGCGCCGATCAAATCAACGTCAAGGGGCTTTACAAAACGACAATTGACAACCGTAGCAGATATGCCTTGTTCGGCCAGCGTTGCGTGAGCGATAAGTGCGTCATTAACAGACCGGCCAATGGCCAGGATGAGAACGTCATTTCCTCTTTGAAGTACTTCTCCTTTTCCAATGGATAAAGGAAGATCTCGCTTTTCAGTTTTTACGCCCTCCACATCTCCACGGGGGTATCGAACGGCAACGGGACCTTTATGGGCGAAGGAAGTTGTGAGCATCCTTACCAGTTCGTTTTCATCCTTTGGCGCCATAAGCACCATGTTGGGAAGGCTTCTGAGATAAGATAAATCAAATACACCATTATGAGTCGCTCCGTCCTCACCCACAATTCCACCACGGTCAACGGCAAAAACAACCGGAAGCGCTTCAAGACATACATCATGCAATATTTGATCATAAGCACGTTGCAAAAAAGTAGAATATATAGCCACAACCGGTTTGAATCCTTCAGCGGCCAGACCTGCGGCAAAAGTTACCGCGTGTTGTTCGGCGATTCCCACATCAAAAAACCGGTCCGGATAGGTCTCGGCAAACTTCACAAGCCCCGTGCCTTCCGGCATGGCCGCGGTCACCGCTACGATTCTCTCATCCTCTTTTGCCATTTGCAAGATGGCTTCCCCAAAAACCTGAGTGTATGTCGGAACGGAACATTCTTTGTTTAGACTTTCCCCGGTATCTGCATTAAAGCATCCCACACCGTGAAAATAGACAGGATTTTTTTCGGCAGGGGGATAACCTTTACCTTTTTTTGTTGACACATGAAGAAGAACCGGTTCGTTAAGGCACTTAATATTATTAAGTATATCGATAAGATGGTTCAGATTATGACCGTTTATCGGACCAAAATATTCGAAGTTAAAGGCCTCAAACAGCATACCCGGAGTTATAAACGTCTTGAAAGATTCTTTTGAACGCTTGGCAAATTGATAGATATCGTCACCGACTTTGGGCAAAGATTTAAGAAAGTCTTTAAGCTCTTTTTTTAAATCCTGCATATATTTTGCTGAAAAGGTCCGACTTAAAAAAGAAGACAGGGCGCCAACGTTGTGCGCAATCGACATATCATTGTCATTTAATATCACGAGAATATTCTTGTTGATGTCCCCGGCCTGATTAAGACCTTCGTAAGCAAGTCCGGCGGTCATGGATCCATCTCCTATTACTGCGATAACCTTGGATCTATCATTTTTTAAACGCTTGGCACACGCAATCCCGAGACCGGCGGAAATTGAGGTACTGCTATGGCCGGTTGAAAATGCGTCGTAAGGACTTTCACTCATACGGGTAAACCCGCATATTCCATCATGTTGGCGAAGCGTGTGGAATTGTTTTCTGCGCCCTGTAAGAAGTTTGTGAGCATAGGACTGATGTCCGACGTCCCAGATAATTTTATCGGCAGGCGCAGTATATACGTAGTGAAGGGCAATCGCCAGCTCAACGGCGCCCAGGCTCGGCGCAAGGTGACCGCCGTTTTTCGATACCACTTCAATAATAACATCGCGAATCTCAGAAGCTATCATCGGCAGTTCAGACCGTGACAGTGCTTTTAAATCTGCCGGGGAATTAATTCTTTCAAGTAAGCTCAAGGGTTATGTGCTCCTTAGTACACGCATTCTTAAGTATGATCACGTATAATAGTTGGTTTATTCACTTTATTTAAAAGGTTATAACCGTTCACAGGTTCAGGGTTCAACGTTCAGGGTTAAGGACAAAGAAGGTCATTGAAGATCCAAAGTCATCGTTACAAATGTTCATTTTCCCAAGTAATTGCCAATTTAGCTTCAAATTTTGGATTAGGGCTGACGAAACTGACGCTTTTCTCGTAAATATGCATCTCAAATGCAGTCCGGGGACAAGAATGGAACCTTGAACCCCTGAACCTTTGAACCCGTGAACGCCCACCTTATTTTTTTCTATCAATAATATAATGTGCAATCGCGCGAAGCGGATCAGATTTGTTATCAAAATAATCGAGTGCTTGCAAGGCGTTATTGACCAAATTTTTTGCAAATTCCTTTGATTTTTCAATTCCCAGTATAGAAGGGTAGGTGCTTTTTTCTCGAACTTGATCGGTGCCGACATCTTTGCCCATAACCGCCGGATCGCCTTCGACATTCAGGATGTCATCGATGACCTGAAAGGCAAGACCGATATTTTTGGCATAAATATTGAGCTGTTGAATCTGCTCAACGCTCCCGTTTCCTAAAATGGCTCCGGTGCTTATTGATGCTTCAATAAGGGCGCCTGTCTTTAAAGCGTGCATTTTTTCCAAATCTTTTAAACCGATCCGGTTCCCTTCGGCGGCAATGTCTTTTATCTGACCTTCAATCATTCCTTTATATCCTGCAGCTTTTGCGATTATATTTATAACCCGGAGCCATTTAACTGCGTCATTTATCTTTATAGGGTTGAGGTCGATGGATGAAAGGATTTCGAAAGCCAGCGTAAGCAGGGCATCACCTGCCAGAATGGCCGTGGCTTCATTAAATGCAATATGACACGTTGGCTTGCCCCTGCGTAAATCGTCGTTATCCATTGCAGGAAGATCATCATGGATTAAAGAGTATGCATGAATCATTTCAAGGGCGCAGGCAGCCATTAAAACATCTTCAGTCCGACCGCCGACCGCCTGGGAAGCAGCTATGCAAAGAACCGGTCTTATACGTTTACCTTCCGCCAAAAGAGAATGCCTCATGGCGCTGACAACTACGCTGGAATTCGTGGTCTGGTCTATGATTTCATCAATTGTTCGGTTGACTTGTTTTTGTTTAGAAAAAAGATATGAACTCAAATCAAAACTATCCATCTTCCGATTCACTTTCAGAAATAAATGGTTTTTCAAATACATTTCCCATTTGGTCTTTAAGCAAAATGGTAATTCTTTTTTCTGTCTCATCCAGCTTTTCGGAACAGAATTTTGAAAGTTTAACCCCTTCCTCAAACTTTTTGACCGCTTCTTCAAGGGGTTGCTCTCCGGATTCAAGCTGCTGAACGATCAGTTCAAGTTTTTTTATCGCTTTTTCAAATGTCTGTTTTGCCATAATATTGCTTCCTTTTTACACTGCAAATTAATGAGCCTTTGGCAACCATAACTTCAAGATCCTGACCAATCTCTACCTGCTCAGGGTTTCGAATAATAACAGCGTCTGGAATGGTTCGGGTGATACTGTAACCTCTATCCAGAATAGCGTTGGGGCTTAGGGCGGTTAATCTTGCATCAAGTTCTCGAAGCAAGAATTGTTTTTTGGTTAAACATATTCTTAGATAAGTTAGAAGGTTATTGTTAAATTGCTTAAGTTTATCATTAGCCTTTCTTGTATAGATTAAGGGATTGTTTGAGCTAAGTTTGTCAAGTCGCCATTCAAACCGTTTTTGCTGCTGAATGATGTTTGCTTTAAATGTCCTGATTAGTCTTGAAAGCAGATCATCTGTTTTGAGTCTCAAATCCTCTATTCTTTTATTTGGATCTGCCAGTCGATGTGATATTTCTTTTACCAGGGTATAAAGGTGGCCAATATACCGTGAAAACCTAAATGATAGCGAGGTCCTAAGTTCGACATTTTTTTTTATCAATTCATTCTTAAGGGGAACCACCAGTTCGGCCGCGGCAGATGGTGTAGGCGCCCGAAGGTCGGCAACAAAATCTGCTATGCTGAAATCGGTTTCATGACCCACAGCCGAAATTACGGGAATCTTAGATGCAAAAATAGCCCGGGCAACCTCTTCGGAATTAAACGCATGAAAATCTTCCAGAGAACCACCACCTCTAGCAAGGATCACAACATCTGAATCAGA
>JAFDEW010000177.1 GCA_019310125.1 Deltaproteobacteria bacterium
AAAATAATTTAATTATATCTTTTATTAACCCAAGGATTCATTTATGACGGCCTCATAAAAAGTCAGTCTTTGGTGGCAAAGTAAAAAGCTCCAAATTCCCCCGAATAAATCTCTCGGGATAAAAAGGCGTCACAAAAATCCGAGGAATGCAGCGCAACGCAGAAGTTGGACTTTTTACGAAGCCATCATTTATGGTCTATTTGTAGCCATGTGTATTAAAAAAAATAAGATGCCGATACAAAACAACAGAATAAATAACGGCATTGTAACAAGAAAACTCACTAAATTTTGAATGCCGGCCCATGAAATGCTCTCAATCCACTTAAAATGTTCCTGGCCAACAACACTGACAAGAGATAAGCTCTTGAACGCAAATTTTTCTTCATTGCCCATTACTGAAGATATGGCTTGAAAAAGAAGTATCAATCCACTAAAGAGCCACGAGGTCAGACCGGCCATAGTATATTTCGACATCACTCACCTCTTCGATTATTAGTTACTCACCTGCATTTCTAACAAATAACCCGCTTTTTCCCCCTGATTTCTCAAGAAGGCATATATCAGAAATCGTCATGGTACGATCATAAGACTTGCACATATCATACAGGGTCAGTCCGGCTACAGAAACGGCGGTCATAGCTTCCATTTCAACACCGGTCTGATCCACAGCGCGGACAGCGGCTTGAATTCTGATGGAATTTTTCGCTTTATCCGGAAAGAAATCCACGGCAACATGGGTTATATTTAACGGATGACACATGGGAATAAGATCCGAAGTCTTTTTTGCGGCCATGATACCGGCGATTCTTGCCGTCTCAAGGACGTTCCCTTTTTTTGCTGTCTGATTGACTATCTTTTCAAATGGTTCCTGACTCATGGAAACAACTTTCCTTACCGGATACATCCACCATCCGAACACGCCCCTCTTTATCGAGGTGGGTGAATTCTTTCATAACGCACTCCATTTCCAATGGATCCAATAATGTTTTTCATTTATCCATATAGGATACATTATTTAAAATGATAATGAAATCCTGCGATGGAAGGAAAATAATAAATTTATAAAATCGTTCACACTGCTTTATTACACTGAAATGGTTATACCCTTTGGTGTAAAAACTAATACATATTATATGTAATGCCAAGAATTAAAAATTATAAAAAGCAAGCATCCATGAGGGGTATTTTATTCTGAATGTACATCGTGTTTATAAATAGATTAGAGTCTTTTTAAGTTCAGAGATTTTCTTAAAAATCGAACAATTTGAGTTGCTTATCTTGCTCTTTTTTCTGCTTTTTCTTGTTTTCAGCGATCTTACGGTTGATCTCTGTGCGTCTTGCCTTTTTCTCTCCGGCTTTACGCTCTTTAAGGCGCTTTTGTTCGGCCATAAATTTTTCCAATTCCTTCGTCTCTTCTTCATCGGTCACTTCGTAGATAATATCAAGTTTCGGCAACATGCTTTTGGGGATTACCAACCCATTGGGCAGTTCAACCAGGGTCAAAGCATCAGAAATCTCCGGGCTGCATAGGCCTTCAGCTCCCATTTCCAGATTACAGGCCTTTTCAATCTGTGTGGCCTTATTGCCGACCGTGGATTTTTTAGTGCCAAAAAAATCACAAACCGTGTCCGCCGAAAGGAAAAACTCGTTTTCCGGGTCAAACAGGAAATTAAGACGAGCAATCACATAAATTATCGAGGCAGCCCATATTTCTTTTTTGCCTCGGGTAATGGAAATCTTCCGCTTTCGTCCTAACATTTCGCAAAGCTCAAAAGCATAGCCGTAGAGTTCCTCATCCAAGTGTTCTTCGCAAAAGGCCAGCACCAGCCCTTTGATTTCTTCGAGTCGTTGCTTTTTATTCGATATTCTTTCATTCACCGACATCACCCTATCGTTTCTACAAAATACGCTTCATCCCAGATTTCAGTGTTCCCACCAAGCGTATCTCTTATCAGGGGAAATTTTTCCAGTATGGCATCGTTGGAAAATTGCTTTCTCAGAACCTCTATGAAATAAGGCTCTAATTTGTCGATTTTTCTTATCATATCTTCTGGGTTGTCGAGATACCCCTTTTCATGGAGGAACCGGTAAAACAGTTTTAACGCAGGCGGCCCGTAAACATATTCCATCGGTTCGACCATCATCTTTCTCAAAAGGAAATCTTCAAAAAACTCAAGAAAATAAATATCCGGTACCAATTTTAAAACAAGGGTATCCCCCAGACTGGTGGGAACTTATAAACTCATGTCCCATAGCCCGTCCCTAATAGTTTCGCATAGAGAAAACAAAAATGGCGCAAGTTTTAGGCCGGGATATAAACACCTCTTTTCAAGCTCTTAATCCGGCCCTGCTTTTTTGCTTTGCAAATAATATTTCTTATCTGTTTATCGTCAAGCCCTGTTTTTTCTCTAATCCCGGCGACGGTAATACCTTTTGTGCTTCTTTTGATAATGCCCGCAACCGTGTCAAACAGAGATCTGTCTCTTATTTTGGGTGAAGCCTTTTTGGGTAGTGTTTTGGCTGCGGGCTTTGCGGTTGTAGCTCCGGCCTTCGCTTTTTTAGATGCAGGCGTTAATGATTTTGTTCTCCTTGAGGCCCTTTTTGGAGCTTTCACACGTTTCTTTTTTACAACAACACGTTCTTCAATATCAATGCCGAACACATCCGCCAGATCTGATTCGGCAATAACCCTCGTCGGTTTTTTCTCGGCTTTCTTAAGTAATTTACGGGTCTTATCTTCTACGGCCTGTGTTACCAGATCTTTCATTTTAGCGTTTCGAAGCTTGAAAAATAGGCTCGGGTCGTTATCAAGCCTGGCGCCAATGCCATACAGGGTTGCAGCCACATGTTTGCACATATAGGCCCAGTCAGGACAACCGCAACTAAAATCAATCTCTTTGGGCGAAGGGAACAGCCCCTTCCCCCGGGCCATGAATATTTCGTCTAATGCTTTGGGAAATTTTCCGGCCAAAAGCTCCTGCAAGGAATCCAGTTTTCCTTCACAGGCAGCTTTAAGGTCCTTCCAGATCATTTTATTAACAGCCTTTATTTTGATTACTACAGAGTATGGCTTTGATCTTGTTCCCTGAACAAGGGCTTCGACTTTGCCGGAATCTATTTGAAGGTCCAGCACTGCGCCATGACGGACATAACTGCGCCCCCGGCCAATCCGGTTGCTGTAGTCTGCATACCGTTCAAGGTTGAGGTTCCATGACTTGCCCCACCAGGTCCGAGCGATAGCCCTTCCTTCAAGAAGAATCGGTTTTATATCAGAATTTTTCTTTCTTAGCTGTTTTAGCTTTCTGGCTGCTTTTGCTTGCTTTTCAGCAACGGATACATAACGCGGATAGCCCCAATGTCCCATAATCATACCTTAAATGTATTTTCTGTAACTTCTCAGGTTGTTGAGTCCGCCGGAAGCGGACGTTATATAGAATCGCGAAGCGATTATATAACTTGACAGTATCGGAATTTCATTTTTTTAAAGCGGCGAAGCCGCGTTACTTTTATAATGCTAACTTAAAAAAGTCCATTAATTCATCATTTTTCATCTCGGTTATCCAGGCATCGCCGGTGCCGGCAACAACGTCTCGTGACAACTTGGCTTTTTCTTCTAACATTTTATCAATCCTCTCTTCTACAGTAGCTTTGGTCAAAAATTTGTGCACAATAACATTCTTTTTTTGTCCAATCCTGAACGCCCGGTCGGTTGCCTGGTTTTCTACGGCAGGATTCCACCAGCGGTCAAAATGAATTACATGGTTTGCCTCTGTCAAATTCAACCCGACCCCGCCGACTTTCAGGGATAATACCATAAATGGAACATAACGTTGGCTTTGAAATTGCTCAATAATCATCTTTCTTTTACCTACGGCCACACTTCCATGCAAAATCAGGCCTTTTCGATTAAAGATGCTTTCCAAAAAATCATGAAGCGGTTCCGTTATTTCCTTAAATTGTGTAAAAACCAGGACCTTTTCTCTTTTTTCGTATATTGTTTCACAAATTTCACGAAGCCTTAAAAACTTGCCGCTGTCTTTTTCTTCAAATTCTCCGGTTCCGATATATTGATCCGGGTGATTGCAGATCTGCTTGAATTTCATAAGGGAAGAAAGGATCAGTCCCTTTCTTTGAATCCCTTCTGTTTCCGCGATGACCCCCTTTATCTCTTTGATCACATTTTCATATAAAAGGATTTGTTTTTTGCTAAGGGGGGCATATGTTTTCATCTCAATCTTTTCCGGGAGGTCGGATATGACCGACCTATCGCTTTTCAAGCGCCTCAAAATGTATGGGCTGATAATTTTACGCAGTCTTGAATATCCGGAGGTGTCTTGATTTAAGTTTTTTGAAAATTTGTTAAACTCTCCGGCATTCCCGAGCAATCCCGGATTTAAAAAATCGAACAAGGACCAGAGGTCTGACAGCCGGTTCTCAATAGGAGTGCCTGTCATTACAATCCTGTTCCAGGAAGAGAGCTTTTTTATTGCCTTGGCCTGTTTGGTCCCCGGATTTTTGATGGCCTGGGCCTCATCTAAAATGATGTAGTTCCACGAGTATGATTGGAGCCATTGATACTTTTGAACCAAGGCATATGTTGTAATAACAAGATCAAATCCATCCAGTGATTCCTTGTCTTTTGGCAGGCCCTTTTTCCCTGAATTAGTTCCCGGATGCGCGACATAAAATTTGATGTCAGGTGAAAAACGCCTAATTTCATTTTCCCAGTTGGCAATAAGGGAGGCAGGAATTACCAAGAGACTTGCTTTATATGGTTTTCCTGATTCCTTGAGTTTGGATTTCATGAAATTTAAAAAGGCCAGTGCCTGGATGGTCTTGCCAAGACCCATATCATCTGCCAGGCAGGCTCCAAACTGTAAGGAATGCAAGAAATACAACCAGCTTAGCCCTTTCTGTTGATAATCCCTTAACTTGCCATTAAATGCCTTGCCGGGTTTTACTGACGTAATAAGTTCAGGATTTAGCAGTTTCCGGATGACCGATTTTAGCCATTTTCCGTTTGAAATGCCGCAATCTATTTCTTGCGTATTAACATCCAGTAATTTCTCGGGCGCAAGCTGCATCCTAAGGGCATCCTTTAAGCTAAAACCCTCTTTAGCCATCAATTTTTTTGCTTTTTCATAGGCATCCAATGTCTGTTTCAGCTTTTCCGGATCAACCGCCACCCATTTGTTTTTAATGAAGGCCAGCCCTTCTGATTCACTTAATAATTGCCTTGCTTCCTTTTCAGAGATTTGCGTATCCCCGAGAAACAAG
Organism: Deltaproteobacteria bacterium; assembly: GCA_019310125.1. Lineage (GTDB taxonomy): Bacteria > Desulfobacterota > Desulfobacteria > Desulfobacterales > UBA11574 > S5133MH16. The sequence continues at coordinate 5,278 of JAFDEW010000177.1, forward strand.
CGAGCATTGAAATTTAAGATTGCATCCATGCCGACTAAAGAGGGCTTTGAATCACCAACGCTAAAATTTAGTCTTACACTTGCTTTATTGCCTTTCCACCAATTTGGAATTCTGCACAAAATACCTGACTCTTCGTAAACAGGAACTTCTTTTAAAAAAGAAAATGCATCTCCTGCAGTCCAAACAAAGGGATGAAACAGTTCTCCGGTTTCAAGGAGCTCTGCAATTAGCGGGCTCCTTGCCGCGGCTGTATGAACTGTTGCAAGAAGCTCCAGCAGCTTTTCATTATCATTTGCATATTCCTGCAACGCGTGTTTGAGAGGGAGATGTTTGGATCTTCCCTGTTTGTTTATCCCGGTTGAATACGTTGCCATAAAAGCAAACGGGTACTCGTTACTCTTATTTTCTACAAGATGGAAAAATACTCTGCCCACAAGGTGCACATTTGGGCTGTAAATCCTGATAAAATCTTCAGCGGTTCCGTCATAAGATTTAATCGCAAAGGCAAAAGAATGGTTTAATCTTGCCCATACAGCTTCAAGCAATCCGGTGTTTAAGTATTCCGAACCAATCATCAATGGGGCCTGCTCTACATGCAGCCTCAATTCATCTTTTTCTATCAAAAGCGTGACATTATGACGCAGGATTTCCAGATCAGGTGTTTGGCTCATTTTCGTGGCAAAGGCCCCGGTAAAATTTCGCCAGTAATCAAGGGAAGGGGAAAGAGAGACCTGATGATCGCAAAAGCCCAAAAACAGAAGCCATGAATCGTTATTGGCAGAGAAACGGTTGTATATTTCTTGTTGTAACAGTCGGCAGCTCTTGTTTATGGCCCCCTCTGTGTCCGTCCATTCCAACTGGAGGGAACCGTTTGGCATAACAACAACGTTTAATTCTTGATTCAGCATTTCTTGGATGGGCCAACCCTCATGTATTTGTTTTGCTCACTCCAGAATCTTTCCAACAGTCAATCTTTTATTTCGTCTAATTGTCAGCGTGTGGCTATTAGTGAACAACATATCAATATGGCATTGTAATTATTGAAAAATTATCTCTTTCGAAAAAAGTCCATGCAGGGCTTAGGTAATATACATTGTATCTACCCTATCCCGACGTTTTAGAAATTCGATTTGCTCATCGATTGTCACAAACCCGGAAAGATCTAATTCCTCAAACTCATCAG
>JAFDEW010000178.1 GCA_019310125.1 Deltaproteobacteria bacterium
GGGAGGTCTTGTGTTTCAGGCCCTGCTTCGCAACCCCCTGGCTGAGCCATACATCCTTGGAATTTCCGGCGGGTCGGCCATCGGAGCCATCATCGGAATCCTCATGGGATTCTCCAAATTTCCCGGGGTAAGCCTCATGGCCTTTGCCGGAAGTATCGCTATCCTTCTTCTGATTCTGGTCATGTCCTCTGGACAAACCATTCTTAAAAAAGATGCGCTCCTTCTTTCAGGGGTTATGGTAAACGCTTTCTGTGCCGCGGTCATCATGTTTCTCGTCTCTATGACCCAGGACTCCAGGCTTCATAACATTATTTTCTGGCTTATGGGTGACCTTTCAATGGTGGATATGGGCCATGCGGGGATACTTGCCGCAATACTTTGTCCCTGTTTTATTCTGATTTTCTGGTTTTCCAATTCCATGAATCTGCTGCTCATGGGCAAGGAAATGGCACAGACCCTGGGCGTAAACATAAAGGCGGTAACGGTTATCCTGCTGGTAACCACGTCATTTATGGTGAGCGCAACGGTGTCTTACTGCGGGCTTGTGGGTTTTGTGGGACTGGTTGTGCCGCATCTTCTTCGACTGGTTTTCGGTCCGGACCACCGGGTGCTGGTTCCGGCATGCGTTCTTGGCGGGGGCGCCTACCTTGTTTTTTGCGATGTACTGGCAAGGGTTCTTCCGCAACAGGGCGAGATGCCTGCGGGGGTTATTACCGCAATGGTAGGCGCACCCCTTTTTATCTTTTTATTAAAAAAAACCCGACGATAGTATGACCTTTCGGAAATTCTACAATTTTTTGGAAATAAAGGTGTTTTTGATGATATTCCTCTGTTTAATTCCCGCCAAGAGGATTTTTACAATAACTCATCTTTCCATTTTCTCTCTGATCTGTAGCTCCTACCCTCCGACCTGTAAGCCCTACTGGCTGAAAGCGGAGCTGGAGGCCATAGAACCCAACATTCCAGTGTTCCAATATTCCAACATTCCAATTGTGAGCGAAGCGAGCAACCTTGGCGATACACGTTAAAAATCTGAATTATTATTATGGGGATTTTCCGGCTTTGAAAAATGTTACCTTTTCTGTGGCAACGGGTAATTTTTTCATCATCATCGGTCCAAACGGTTCCGGAAAAACCACATTGCTGAAAGTGATGGCCGGAATCTTGAAATCTCAAACCGATCAACTGGAAATACTGAACCGTCCTGTTGATCACTATAGCCGCAAAGCTCTGGCACGAACCATTGCCTTTGTTCCCCAGATGATACCGGTGGATTTTCCTTTTTCGGTCACCGAAATTGTACTTATGGGTCGATCCCCCTATCTGGGCATGCTGGGTCTGGAACAAGAAAAAGATTTGGAAATTGCAAAACAAGCACTTACTTTTACCGGCGTAGAGCATCTGGCACATCGGAAATTAGACCAGTTAAGCGGCGGAGAACAGCAGCGGGTCTTTGTTGCAAAAGCCATTTGTCAGGAACCCGAGATTATTCTTTTAGATGAGCCCACTGCGTCTCTGGACCTTGCCCACCAGGTCCGGCTCATGGATTTAATGGAAAAATTAAAAAATGAAAGAGGAATTACCGTGGTGATGGTTTCCCATGACGTGAATCTGGCGGCAATGTACGGCGATCGTTTGCTGTTACTCGATAAGGGGGAAATCGTAAATCTGGGGGCTCCAAAAGAGGTTCTTACCTTCCAAACGTTGGAACAGGTTTATGGCTGCACGCTTTTGGTGGATGAAAGCCCTCTCGGCAATTCTCCCCGGGTTACGCCGGTGCCCCGAAAATATATGACCTAAAATCTGCATTAACTTTTTTCGAAAGAGATAATTTTGATGAACTCGTAAAAAGTCCGATTTAGACGGTTTCGTAAAAAGTTCAAATTCAAGGCGTGCAAATTTTGTAATCATGAGGCGTACTTTTCGTACGTTGAATGATTACGGAATGCAGCACAACGCAGAAGTTGGACTTTTTATGGAGCATCAATGCCTGGTTCACCTGTGTCATGATTTCTTCCGGGAGATGTCCCATGGTTTTGACAAGACGGATCTTATCCACTGCCCGGGTCTGATTCACCATAACCTTTGAACGGGCGTTTAACCCTGCGGTGCCGGATGGAATTTCCACCTCGAAAGAATACACGCGAGTAACATTAGAGGTAATCGGAGAGATAGAGATAATGGGAGAATAGGCATTATTTGTGTCGTTAGAAACCACAAGTGCCGGACGAGTTTTTCGGGCTTCAGCTCCCACGGTTGGATCAAAATTGACCAGAAAAACCTGTCCGCGCTTAATCGAGGCCATCATTTACGGCTCCTTCAAGTTCCTTGTTGATTGCCCGAATCTCGGTAGCTGCCTCCTGGTATTCGGCGGCAAGTCTTTGATCCCTTTTTTCCTTAACCAATCGCTTGATCGCTTCAGTGATAAATTGGCTCCTTTTTCTGGATTTTGTTTCCTTAGACAGCTCAACAAAGACTTCCTTGGGGAGGCTGACGTTGATACGTATGGTCTCCATTGTGTTCTCCTAATGTGTTTTTAAATGAACAATAATATAACACATTTTATATGTCAATAGTATCATGCTTTAAAAAGATTATTTACAATACAAGGGGGAATCATATAGAGTCCCCGTTTTGTAAAGGCGGATTTAGAGGAAAATATTCGGGAGATATTTTATGAAAGGATACATACAGGTTTACACCGGAAACGGAAAAGGAAAAACCACGGCCGCTTTGGGCCTGTCCATAAGGGCTGCCGGTGCGGGGCTGAAAGTATTTATTGCGCAGTTCATCAAGATGGGTGAGTATAGCGAAATTCATGCACTCAAAAGGTTTTCCGATTTGATTACCATCGAGCAGTACGGCCTGGGCCGATTTATCAAAGGTGAGCCGTCACCCGAGGATATCCAGGCCGCCGGGAAAGGTCTTGAACGTATAGAAAATATCATCGATTCAAGAGAGTACCATGTGGTTATACTTGAAGAAGCCAATGTGGCCGTAACGTGCGGGCTCTTTTCAGTACAAGAGCTTCTTAGAATTAATGACAAAAAACCGGATGATCTGGAAATCGTCATCACCGGAAGAAACGCAAGTCCTGAAATCATTGAACGGGCGGATCTGGTCACGGAAATGAAGGAAATCAAACATTATTATCACAAAGGAGTCAACGCCAGGGTTGGAATCGAGAAATAGCTTTTCATTGGTTCAGAGGTTCAAAAGTTCACGGTTCAAAGGTTCAGGGGAGTGTGAATCACGGCTGTTGGCAATATGAAAATCCATGTTCGTCTGCGCTACGTATTTAGCTGTGGGGAAAAGGTGTCAGGTTTCAGGTGTCAGGGTCGAGAAACTTGAAGAGCTGAAACCTGAACACTGACACCTTACGATTGAACTCAATAACCAACAATCTTGTTTACACACGGTTCAGGGTTCACCGAAAACCTGAAGCTGTGAACTTCTACAGGAAGACTTGATAAATATTGAACACAAGAAATCAAAATAAACAAAAGGCCCCTTGCCTTGCGGTATTTGGAACCGGCTCCGATGTGGGGAAAAGCATTATTACCACGGCGATGTGCCGTTTTTTTGTGAATAAGGGGATACGTGTCGCACCCTTTAAGGCACAGAATATGTCGAATAATTCCGGCATTACTCCGGAAGGTCTGGAAATGGGCCGGGCGCAGATTGTTCAGGCTGAAGCGGCAAGAATATCGCCACATGTGGATATGAACCCCATCCTTTTAAAACCCACCAGTGATGTGGGGTCACAGGTGGTATTTTTCGGAAAAGCGGTGGGAAACAGCACGGCAGTGGGTTACCATGAAGAAAAAGAGCAATTCTTTTTACGAACCTGCGCGGCCCTGGATCGATTAAGAGATGAATACGAGCTTATCGTGATGGAAGGCGCGGGTTCCTGTGCTGAAGTCAACCTTATGCCCTATGATATCGTTAACTTCCGAATGGCAGAATATGCGGGCGCATCTGTTATTCTGGTGGCGGATATCCACAAAGGGGGAGTCTTTGCGCAGATTGTCGGAACCCTGGCATGTCTTTCCCAATCACGACAAAACCGGATATCCGGTTTTATTATAAACCGGTTCAGGGGGGATATTCATCTGTTTAAAGACGGGATAGACTGGATAGAACAAAAAACAAAAAAGAACGTGTACGGTGTGCTTCCGTGGTATAATCATATAACCATAGAAGCGGAAGATTCGGTTGTCATTGAAAATCCCGCCAGGGTCCTGGATAAAGACATCAACACACCGGCAATAGCTGTTATCCGCATCCCCCACATTTCCAATTTTACTGATTTTGCTCCTCTTTCCGGTATTGAGGGCATGAATATCTATTTTATTGAAAAACCGCAGGAACTTGATCTGTTCAAGGCCGTTATCCTTCCCGGATCCAAGAATACGTGCTTTGACCTGAATTGGCTTAAAAAAACCGGATGGGAGGACAAGCTTGTATCCTATTCAAATAAAAGGGGATATATACTTGGCATTTGCGGGGGGTACCAGATGATGGGAAAATATGTTCACGATCCGGACGGACTGGAGGGAAGACCCGGCACCATGCAAGGGCTGTCGCTTCTGCCCGTGGAAACCATTTTAAAAGCCCCTAAAACAACCACATTGACTCGGTTTACCTGGGAGGGCATTTCCGGCGCCGGATATGAAATCCATATGGGACAAACCCTTCGCTTTGCAGGCAAATCCTTGTTCCGGGTCCTGGAGCAAAACAGGATATCCTGCGATAAAGAAGACGGTTGTATTACAAATAACGCGAGGGTGCTGGGAACCTATATCCATGGCCTGTTCGACACCCCGGATATTACCAGGCGCTGGCTAAACCTCATCGGTCTCAGCGGTCTGGAACTTACTGAAGCTCACGGACTTGCAGCCAGAAATAAAGAATATGACCTTCTGGCCGAACATTTTGAAAAGTATGTGGACACGGAACAAATTTTTAAGTATTAACAACGGTTGTTAAATTTACGGAATTTTATATTGCCTGGGTTCCCGGGCCGGGACATGGAGTTATGAAAAAAACAATTCTTGTTATCGGAGGATGCAGAAGCGGCAAAAGCAGCCATGCCCTGAATCTTGCAAATCAGATTCCCGGACACAAAATCTTTATTGCCACGTGCATGCCCCATGACAAAGAAATGGAAGAACGGGTTTTGCTCCATAAAAAACAAAGAAGCCGGGCCTGGACGACTCTTGAAGTGCCGGTCCGCCTAGCTGAAGAAATTAGTAAAAACAGTCAGAAAGAAAATGTCATCCTGGTGGATTGCCTGACCCTCTGGATCAGCAATCTGATTTTGGAAAACAATGATCAGGAAAATATAGACGGACACATCCGGAAACTGACCCAATCTCTTGAAAAATCCCAATGTCCGATAATTTTGGTATCAAACGAAGTGGGAACCGGCATTGTCCCTGAAAACAGACTGGCCCGGCGGTTCAGGGATATCGCCGGATTTACGAACCAGAGAGTAGCGGCATGTGCGGATAACGTCATATGGATGGTTGCCGGAATCCCTGTAGGGGTAAAATGAACAAGAATAAAATAAAACGGTTAATCGCTGCAATACAATTTCTCACCATTATTCCCATGGGCAAACCGGCCATATATGATCCCAAAGGTATGATTCCGTTTTTCCCCATTGTGGGATTGATTATCGGCACCCTGGTATCCATTTTCGATTATATGGCCCTAAAATTCTGGCCGGAACCTGTGGTTGCCGTCCTGGACGTTGTTTTTCTTGCTGTCATCACCGCAGCGCTTCACCTTGACGGCCTGGGCGATACCGCCGACGGCCTGCTGGGACACCACAGCAAAGAAAAAGCGTTAAACATAATGAAAGACAGTCGTATCGGCGTCATGGGGCTGGTGGCAATCGTTTGCGGATTGTCGGTCAAATGGGGAGGCATCCTGAATCTTGAAGCCAACCGGGCGCTTTTAATTGCGCTTATCCCGGCCTACGCCAGGAGCGGCATGGTGTTCGGCATACGCTTTTTAGCGTACGGAAGACCGGGCGGCGGCACCGGACAAGATTGCTTTGAAGAACCGTTGACGCCTTATGCGTTCTGGGGGTTGCTTATTCCGGTGGCATTTTCATGCTTTCTGGGATGGCGGGGAATGTGGTTAAACATTTGCTTTATACTTATCACTTCAACCATCCTTTTTTACTATAATAAACGGATAGGGTGTATTACCGGTGATATGCTGGGCACAATGACCGAGGTTACCGAATCCATGCTTTTTTTACTGGTTTCAATGGGGAGTTATTCATGCTGAAAGGACACGGTGGAAATATTTATGACCTGGCGCAAGAACTTGGATGCCGCCCGGCCGATATTGTGGACATGAGCAGTAATATGAACCCATTGGGCCCTTGTCCGGATCTGGTCGCCTTCCTGCAGGAAAATATAAACACCATATCCAAACTACCCGAAGTGGACGCCAATCGAACGGTGAATGCGTTTGCCGGAAGATACCATATCGATCCCGAACGGGTGATTGCCGGGAACGGAACCACACAGTTTATCTATTCCATACCCCGGATACTTGAAACAAAAAGGGCACTGATTTTCGGACCCACATACTCGGATTATGCGGATGCATGCGCCATGCATCATATTCCTTATGATTACTCTACATCAGATGAATCTGTGGCTTTCGAGCATGATATTTCGGCGGCGGCACAACAGATCCAAGGCTATGATACGGTTTTCATTTGCAACCCCAACAATCCAACCGGCAATATCATTCCGCTCGCCGATCTTGAACAGCTCTGCGAATCCCACGCAGACACATATTTTGTTATCGATGAATCCTATCTGATGTTTGTAGACGGATCCAATAAACAGAGCATGATAAAATCAACGCTTCCCAATGTAATGGTTTTGAATTCTTTGTCAAAATTTTTCACGATTCCGGGATTAAGGATCGGATTTTTAATATCATCTCCCGTAATTATTGAAAAATTCAAAACATACTTACTTCCCTGGAGTGTGAACAGTTTGGCCCAGATGGCGGTGCAGTATCTGATGAAGCAAACGGTCGAAGTGCAAACGTTCATCGAGAAAACGGTAACATTCATTGCTCGGGAAAAAGACATCTTTTTTGAAACTTTCAAAAATACATCCTATATAAGACTTTTCCCCAGCACCACTTGTTTCATCCTTGCCAGGCTGTACGGAAACCTGACCGCTGACAGCCTCGGGAGCCATCTGGCACACGATCGATTCCTCATTAGAAACTGCGCAAATTTCAGTGGTCTTTCCCATCGCTTTGTGCGATTCTCTTTGAAAACAAGTGAAATTAACCGCATGTTTGCGAAAAAGCTATTGACTCGGATTTCTCAGGAAGAATCAGATAGAAAAGATGAACATCGAACATACTAAAAGATGAACATCGAACATCGAACGTCCAACGTTGAACATCGAATAATGATGTCGCTTCGCTCTATAATTTAATTTAATTTATTTTCAAAAATTATATTTCAAACCTTGAATGCTGATTTCTTTT
>JAFDEW010000179.1 GCA_019310125.1 Deltaproteobacteria bacterium
TTTTATTAAGGAGATAGAGAACATAATCTTTTTCAAGATCCTCCCAGGAATATCCGGAAAAATGGGATTCAGCGGATTCAACGGATGCCGAAGAAAGACTATTGGCTGAAACTATCGCTTCTTCAGGAAAAGAAAATGTGTTGTCTGCATTCCTTTGGTAAAGCTCCTTTTTAAAATGATCCGGTATCTCATTGACCCCCACAATATCATTGTCAACGGTGCTGAGAATATATTTGACGAAATTTTCAAGCTCCCGAATATTTCCTTCCCATTGGTAGTCTTCCAGATACTGTAGGGCTTTTTTTGAAATTCTTTTCTGCGAGACCCCCAATTTAAGCGCTTCTCTTTTGAGAAAATAATTCAGCAAAAGCGGGATATCAATTTTTCGCTCCCGCAGCGGGGGGAGGTGAATCGGAAGCACATTGAGACGATAGAACAGATCTTCCCTGAACTCTTTTCCGGCAATTGCCAGGATTAAATCTTTGTTGGAGGCGGAAATAATTCTCAAGTTTATTTTGTAGGTCTTGGTATCACCCAGGGGCTTGATTTCGCTGTTTTGAATAACCCTCAATAAGCGCGATTGGAGGCGTAAAGACATGTCTCCAATTTCGTCCAAGAAAACCGTTCCGCTGTCGGCGGACTTCAGAAGACCGATTTTATCCTCCGTTGCACCGGTAAAAGCGCCTTTTTTATATCCGAAGAGTTCACTCTCCAAGAGCATATCCGGGATGGCACTGCAATTTTGCACAACAAACGGTTTATCCTTTCGGGAACTGAGATTGTGCAATGCCGTGGCAACAAGATCTTTACCGGTTCCGCTTTCACCGGTAATTAACACGGGAAAGTCTGTTGGGGCATAATCGCGGACCTGTTTCATTACATCGATGAACGGGCGGCTTTGACCAATCATTTGAGCATCGCTTTGCATCCCGGCCAGAATATGCTCAAGCTCAAGATTTTTTTCAACCTGTTGGGAAAAATACAAGGCGTTACTCAGGGCCATGGCACCCATATCCACAATGCCCTTGAGAAGTTCGAGGTATTTCTTGTCAACATTTAGGGGATCACTCGATGGGTTTGTATCAATGAGTTGGACAACTCCGTAAACCTGGCCATCCCTCAAAATTAAAGGAAAAGCAAAAATCAAATTGCTCTTTAATTTCATTCCTTTTTCAAATTCTTTATGATGGCGGAGGTCCTTGCCGGCCTCGGCAACCGTCATTTCAGCGTTTTCCATGACCCAGCCGACAATGCTGGGCCGGTCCACGCTCATGCTGAATCCTTTGATGGTATCCGTATCTGTGGGACTCCCCAAAGACTCTATACACACATACCGGTTTTCTTGCCTGATCCAGATAGATCCACGCTCAACATTCTGAATTTTGAAAAGCAATCTTAAAAATCGCTTCCTCAAATTTTCAGGATCAAGCTCTTCGAAGAGCACTTTGTAAAAATCCAAATCAAGTTCTGTCATAAGGCACCCATTTTAATGGATGAACGTCCAACATTGAACAGACTGAACATCGAACATCGAACGTTCAACGTTGAACATCGAATAATGATATCGCTTCGCTCCTCAGTTTACTTTAAAACCAAATAAAATTTTTGTTCTTGTCTTTTGTTTTTCATTCACCATTGGATGTTGGACGTTCGATGTTCGATGTTCATCTCTTATTATGTTCGATGTTCGATGTTCATCGTTTAATATGTTCGATGTTCGTCTTTTCCAGTAAAGCTTCCACAGTTCTTCTAGCGAAAAAAAAATATTATTCCAGCCTTCAGCGGGGCAGAATTCTCAATACGTTACCTATTGAAATATAACGATTGTAATTAAATATCGCAATATTAATAAAAAATCAAGAAAGATATTACGTTCAACTCCAAGGGGAAAACCGCGGACTTTTTACAATTTAGTTTCATTTGATATCAAACAGTGTCATTGTGTGCTACTGAAATATTAGTGAAATATAAAACAATTTATGATATATCAACAATATAATTGAATATAAACATCATGAGGAAAGTTATTATAAAATAGGAACCTACCCCTTTTCTTTTCATACAGTGATATCATTTAGTTAAATCAATTGTGTCATGTCTTGCGACATTGGCATAAAAATTGCTGAATACTTTTCATAAAATTAACGAAACTCGGAAAAGGTTCAATCTGCCAGGACCTTGTATTACCTCCTTGTTTTGTGGGAAGGGGTGGTTTTGCCGCAAATCACCCCTTCTCATAATCAATTTGTTACACAAGTTGTAAATTCACTGAGAGGCACAAGCAATGGTAACTCATACCGCTATGAATCCTGATCAACGATTTCGACAAGAAGATTTAGTCACCATAGAAATAGAAGCTTTAAAAAAAATATTTGAAGATAGACCGTTGAAATCGATAATCACATTAAGTTGTAAATGTTCCGGCTGCGGAAATGATTTATTAATTGATATAACACATACTCTCGGAGGATTTGGATTTAACGGTGGCTTTTTAGTTGAGTATGCCCCTGACAAGTACTTTGTTAACTGTCGTGATTGCTACGACTTAAATAAAAAGGCTTCCAAGGTTTAGGAGGTTGATTGTGAAAATCTGTCAAGATTGCGAGCAATTTGAAAAGCGTATAAAAGAATGGAACTACACCAATGGTGCCATTGATCCCCTACCTTACATAGATGATATGATCAATCCTCATAAGCACCTAATTTTTGAAGGGCGAAGATCAGATGGAGCAGGAGGTTATGTGCTCTTATTCCAGTGCCTGAAGTGCGACCAGTGGTGGAAACTCTCCGCTTGGCCGGTGGTCGGGCACCTTGATGTCTGGCCATACCTCATACAGGATCAACCATCAGCATAACCATATGGAACAGTTATGACTGAATACCCAAAAATACTTGAAATATTTTATGACTATGTTTGACCCCATAGGGAAGCTATTGATTTGGATTGGAAACGATCCTGCGAATTAGGCATCACTGAAGTTCCAACCTTTACATTAAATCATCAGGTTCTGGTTGGCGCCCAACCCTACGAAACATTGAGAAATTTATTGCTTCCACATAATGTTGAAACACGGAAGCCAAATTCATCACCCGGATACAATAAGACAGTATTGTTGGCGTGTTAATTTAAAAATATATGAACTTACTTTTTTCGAGCGGCGTATCCGCTTTTAAAATCATGGGACTTGCAATATCCAAAAAGCAAAAAAGCCCTCCAGAATCAAATGGCATGGTATTCTATATTGTCGGAACCAGAAGGCTGGAAAATGAGCTGATGGCTTCATACCTGGAACGGCAAACCGGAGACCCGTGCGTTGTGGCGGAAGATATTCATCATATTCCAAAAGACAATCCAAAAAACAATGGCCGACCGAAACTCGTTTTCTGGGATTGCCATAAAAAAGATTTAAAAAATCTTCTGGCTGAGTTAAGGACTTATAACATCCATAAACAATCAGAAAACCATATCGTTCTCTTTAATGTGCCCACCGACCTGAAGTATGAAAAGAAATTTGTATTAGAGGGAATATACGGTTTTTTTTATGAGCATGACCCGTTGGATGTTTTCCTCAAAGGGGTAAAGACAGTCATTGATGGAAGATTGTGGCTTTCCAGAGATATGATGACCAAATGCATTTTTGAAGGTACTGACAAGGATAAATCTTCAAAAAGCATCACTGAAAAACTAACCCAAAGGCAGATTGAAATACTCGCCTTGATCGCTGTGGGGGCGACCAATGATGATATTTCTGATAAACTTTGCATCAGCCCTCATACGGTAAAGAATCATCTGTATAACATCTTTAAAAAAATCAACGTTCCCAATCGAGTCCAGGCAGCTCTCTGGGCCGCCGGCAATTTGTAGTGCCACCCCCTCCCCTATCCCGCATTTCCCCAGCAGCATTGAATCCATTCACAATCCGCCAATCAACCAGTTACCTGCTTAACAAATCAACTAATCCCGTAGTTAACCAAATTTTATATTGACTTTTTCCATTTAAAATATACGATAAAGTAAGAAATTGTGAGAGTAAGGAGGTAGGATAATGCTTGCAAAGATAACTTCAAAAAATCAAATCACCATCCCCAAAAAAATTATTGAAAAAATACCTAATGTAAAACATTTTGATATAGAATTTAAAGACGGTGTCGTCATAATGAAACCTATTCAATTTTACGATACCAACCTGGATCAGATTAGAGCAAAAATAAAGAAACTCGGACTAAAAGAGGATAGTGTTGCTGAAGCGATAAAATGGGTAAAATTAAAAAAAACCGAGCCGTCATAGACACCAATGTGATCGTATCCGCGATTTTATTCGGGGGTATACCGGGAAAGTTGATCTCTTTATGGAAAAGCGGACGTATTACACCGTTAGCCACAAAAGATATGATTGATGAATATATAAAAGTCCTGGCTTATCCAAAATTCAAATTGTCCGAAAATGAAATCAATTACATCTTTTATAATGAAATATTGCCTTATTTTGAGGTTGTTGTCCCTAAACCCGGTCGGGCAATAATTCAAGAAGACCCTTCTGACGATAAATTTATCCATTGTGCCGAATCCGGCAAAGCCAGCGTAATCATCTCAGGCGATCAGCATTTATTAAACCTAAAATCGTACGGCAAAATAAAAATACTTGCCCCTTCCCGGTTTTTGAACCAGATGTAAACACGCCAATTATCCAAATCTACCATTCAACCATTAACCTGAGACCTTTGAAAAACGTTCATTTTTGCCTGCTCCGGTAACCGATAACTGTTTCCTACAACTTTTCACCTTTCACTTTTCACATTTTATCCCTGAACCTCTGAACCCTTGAACCTCTGAACCTCCCAACCCTGAACCTCTGAACCTTTGAACCCTGCTTCTCGAAACAAAGTGAAGCGCACCTGTGCGTCTGTGCCATGTTGTAAAAATCCCGTTATCCAGACCCTTGCTTTTAGATTTTCCTCAAAAAGACCGGGACAAAGCCGGCAGGTGGTGCGGATATGAATCTGGCCTTGACCAAGATCGTCATTCGTGAGATAATATTAAATTAAACGATATCAGTTGGGACATTAGGGAGATAGCAAAATGCAAGAGTATACAGTCATAAAAAAAGGGCAGAGTATTCAGCCGTGCATAAATATCCCGGATGAATTTAAAGACATTGAATTAGAAATAAAAATTCGCCCTTTACGTTCCAAAGGCAATGTCCGAAGTAAACTTGAACATCTGTTTAACATAAACGAGGGTATTAACCCTTTTGAAATGATTCAGGATGTCAGAAAATGGCAGCAGGAGCTTCGAGATGAATGGGAATAGTGCTCTACTCGACAGTAACATTATCATTTACCTTTCTAAGCGGGAAGTTCCACTGTCCTTTTTAGATCAATTTGATACTCACTATATTTCAGTCATTACTTATATGGAGGTTTTGGGATATCAGTTTCGAGACTCTAAAGAGGAAGAATTCATTAGAGAAATGCTGGAAATATTTAGTGTACTTTTTATCGATCAAAAAATCGCTGATATGGCGATAGAAATTAGGAAAAAGCAACGAATAAAGCTACCGGATGCGATTATTGCTGCAACAGCAAAAGTTTTAGATTTGTGCTTGGTTACGCGAAACATTGATGATTTTAAGAAAGTTGAAATTCAAATTGCCAATCCCTTTGATTAAAGCCACCAGACGTCACTATTATTTTAAATTCAACTCTTTTCACCTTTCACTTTTCACCTTTTGAACCTCTCAACCCTGCCCCGTGAAATTTTTATCCTGTTAAACCGTTTTGTCTTTGTTTAACTGGGATGCAATAGCAACAGCGCAGTTTACCCCGTAGGTCCGGGAGATCGTACTGGGGCGTATTTCACCGGGGAACCCCTGAACCTCGCAACCCTGAACCACACTTTATAATTTGCATTCTATTAAAAAATGTTATACGGTTATGACTAAAATTCGAGGAAAAACTTCCCAATTCCTAAAAATGGATAAATTTAGCCATATTTTGAATTGTAATAATGATAAATAATCATATAGAAAAGATTACAAATTCTTTATTTGCAATTGCTCCCGATATTTTTCGCAGCCACCCGGTGTTATTTGCTTACCTTTACGGGAGTTATTCCACTGGAAATGTGCATCCCTTCAGCGATCTCGATATTGGTGTGTATATTGACGATGTATCGGATATAAAATATTTAGAACTCGAATTATCTTTATCGTTGGAAATCGACGAAAAAATTGGAAGTGGAGTACGCACAGAGGTAAGGATTATAAACAACATGCCCCTTGTAGTCATAGGAAATATTATTACGGAAGGCAGGTTAATCTATTCAATAAATGAAAATGTTCGAGTCGATTTTGAGACTTCGGTTCGAAAAGCATATTTTGACTTTTTGCCTGTTATTATAACATATCGAAATACATATATAAACAGTGTTGTCTGTTGAGGGAAAACCTCCGGGAGAACATATGCTTTCTTTTGAAAAAGTTATATATAAGTTTCAGCAGTTAGATGAATATTTAGGCCTTTTACAAATAATTTCCAGGACACCTAAAGAAGATTTCTTGAAAGATAAAATATTGATAGGAAGTGCAAAATATTATCTTCAAGTCAGTATTGAGTGCTGCCTGGATGTAGCGAATCATATCATTGCTTCTGAAAAGTTTCGAGCACCAAGAGATTATGCTGATTCGTTTCTGGTCCTTCAAGAACAGGGGATTATTACTTCTGAGCTTGGAGACCGATTACGCCGAATGGCAAAGTTTAGGAATCGGCTGGTCCATCTATACGGAGAAATAGATAATATTTACGTCTACAGCTATCTACAAAATGACATAAAAGACACAGAGGAATTTAAGTCGATAATAATTAATCGATATAAAACTTGATCCTATCCACCGGAATCTCTAAACCCCGAACTACGAACCCGACATCTCAGAATTTCGAACTTCTGAACCCTGAACCCTTGAACCCCTGAACCCTTGTCCGCCTATCTTTGTGGCGGATTGAACCCTCGAACCTCTGAAACACAGCTTGTAATTTGCATTTTATTAACAAAAATGCTATGCATTTAAAATGATGTCTCTTTATGTGTGGAATAGGTATGAAATGTCCAAAATATCACAAAGT
>JAFDEW010000180.1 GCA_019310125.1 Deltaproteobacteria bacterium
TATCGTGGATGGTCCAAAAGGTCCACGGGGTGTTGTTAAACCCGGATTGCTTATAATTTCAAAAGCTTCAGGAATGCCCATTCTCCCAACCATTACTTCTGCTGAAAAAAAGTGGGTATTCAACAGTTGGGACCGGTTTATTGTCCCAAAGCCCTTTTCCCGTGTCATTATCAGGTTCGGAGATGAAATAAACGTTCCGAAAAATCTGCAAGGGCCTGTTTTTGAAAACAAACGCTCCTCCATTGAAGACACTTTGGAAAAATTATACATTGAAACGGATTCACTATGGCAAGTGCCAAGTAAAATCAAAGAGATATTTAACCATGTGTAAAGGCATCGTTGAAAACAAGCAAGAGTCGCCGGAAAGTGATCGGGAGGAGAACACGGAAAAAAAGCAAGAAAGTAAAGAATGGAAAGATATAATAAATTTGCCCGATGATTTGGATTTTGAAGTTCATTAACTAATAATGAATTGGTAAAAAGTCGAACTTATCAGCGTTGGTTGTAATAATAGTTACGAGTTCTGGATGAATATGGAAAATCGGACAATTCCTTAAGGGTGAGACACCCGGGCTCAATGTTCCATGTTGGCTTGTTCCGAGTGGTTGTTTGTTTTATAACCCTGGCCTTAATATCCATTCCAAGGACTCCGGCAATTCTATTGACTTCTTCAACAAACCTTTCGTTGTTATGACTGGTTTCCCCCACCCATCCACCGGTCTGGTTAACCCTTTGATGAATCATCTCATGCAGGAGGACATCACTGGCAACTCTTTTATTTAAGTGGCGTATTCCCCATTTAAAATCAGTTGTAGGATAAATCGGCCGCATTAAATTTTTATGTAAATATATTAGATTTTCAGATAGATGATAATATCCCAGACTGTCACCCTGTAGTGTTGATCCCCAGATAATGGCACCGGGTTTATTTTTTCCATCAAAAAAAGTGTCATTCAAGATTTTCCATTCATCACAAGCCCATGCTCCCACTTCTCCAAACCATTTTATTCCCTGGCTTTTCAACTCCGCCAACGTCGCCATATTTACCTTCCGAAAATTTTATAGCTTAATGAGAACATAGGACCATTACCGGCAACCCCTGAAAATGCAAAACGGTCTCCTATTTTAGACCTAAATTAAGCGATTTTTTACTTGATCTGCACCGATCTCTTGCGCATCAAGGATTCGCGAAAATCCTCGACATATCCACGGGTATGCCTTTGGTTTTCGCAAACCCTTATGCATCAAGATTTCAGCACATCTCTTCCCAAAAAACCGCTCAACTTAGGTTAGAATAAAATCGGTAATATAAGGATTCTCTTCCATCTCCCCACCGATGGTGGAGGTGGGGGTGTCTCCATAGTCGTGACCCGGCCAGACAATGGTCTCTTTGGGCAGTACAATAAGTCTTTTTTCCAGAGATTCGAGAAGCGTTTCAAGAGATCCGCCAGTCAAATCGGTCCTTCCGACTGCACCGACAAAAAGGGTGTCACCGCAAAAAAGGTTTCCGTCAACCAGGTAGCAAACAGAGCCCGGGGTATGACCCGGAGTATGGATGACCTTGATGTTGAGTGTTCCGACTTCAACAATATCTTCATCTTTGAGTCTTATGTCCGCGGGATCAGGGGGCGGAAGTCCCAATTCTTTTATAGATTTTTCACGAACCTCCTGGTTCGAAAAAAAACGGTCATCGGTCTCATGCATACAGACAGGGACGTTATGAACCTCTTTGAGTTTCAGGTTTCCCAAAACATGATCGGCATGGCCATGGGTGTTGAGGATGTATTTGAGCTTAAAACCTTGTGTTTGAATCAAGGCCAGAATTTTGTCTTCCTCTCCTGCCGGATCAATAATAACCGCTTCGCGGGTGTGTGGGCATGCCACCAGATAGGTCATTACCTGAAATGGTCCCAAAGGCATTTGTTTTATGATTGTTTTTGTTGTCAACTTAATATATTAATGGAGTGTATTAATGGCCTCGTAAAAAGTCAAAAAATACAAATTGTTATGAACGTTTTAAGTGTTAAGTGTCTGTTAAACCATATAATATAATTACCTAAAACTTAAACCTTAAAACCTAAAACAATTTATTCCACATACAGTCTTTGTCCCGGATAAATCTTATTTCTGGGCGTTAACCGGTTAATTCGCATAAATCGTTCGAGGGGCATTTTATGTAACTGAGCGATTTGAAAAGGACTGTCGCCGGGTTTAACCCGATATGTTTTTAAGTATTCACCCGAGGGTTTATCATTCTTGCCCTCGCGAATTTTTAAAACCTGCCCGATGTGGAGATTCGCTGTGGACAGATTATTGAGTCCCTGAATTTTTTTGGTTGTTGTACCGTATCGTTTGGCAATAATCCAAAGTGAATCCCCACGTTTTACAACATGGCTTGATGCGTTTTTGTATTTGATTCCGTTGTATTTCTTGGATCTGTATACAATGGTGCCCTTGCGGGGTATTTTAAGTTTTTTACCTGCGACAATAAAACTTGATCTGCGAAGATTGTTTGCGCGCATAATGCTTCTCACGCTGCAACGATATCTTCTGGAAATGGTGGAAAGGCTTTCGCCGGGTCTGATCCGGTGATATACATAAGCGCGTTGGGGAGGATGAGAAACCGGTATTTTATCCAGCTTTGCCAAAACAATATGGCCTTTATCCGGTGGCACCCTGAGCGGATACTTATCTTGAGGAAGTATCCTGTAGCGAAGCTCGGGATTAAGTTTTATGAGTGTTTGTTCAGTTACCCCGATGGTTTTGGCAATATTTCTAAGATGGACCTGCTTTGATACGGTTATGGTTTCATATTCTAACGGCTTGTCCACGGACACGGAATCGAGCCCGTATTTTTCCAAGTTTTTGACGATGTGAAGGGTCGCCATAAATCTGGGGACATATCTTGCGGTTTCCGAGGGAAGACGTTCGTATAGATCCCAGAAATTGTCGAGGTAATTTATATTCTGACTTCTTATGACTCTGAGTACTCTCCCCTCCCCGCAATTGTATGCGGCGAGAACGGTTGTCCAATCGCCGAAAATGTGATGTAATTCTGTTAAATATTCAATGGCGGCTTTGGTAGATTTTACCGGATCGAGCCGCCCATCGATGTATTTGTTACGTTTGAGGCCGAATTTGTATCCTGTTGAAGGGATAAACTGCCAGAGGCCAAGCGCCCTGGCCTTTGAAAGCGCATTTACCTTATATCCGCTTTCAATAAGCGGGAGCCATGACAATTCAACCGGAAGGCCTGCTTTTTTAAGGGCGGGAACAATTTGTGGCCGATATTTTCCGGAACGCTTGTATGCTTCAATGAAAAATCTTTTTTCGCCTTTTTTGGTAAAGCGGTCAATTTCATTCTGAATATGTTTGTTCATCACCATGGGAATGGCGTTATGATTACCGTTTACAACGATATTGCGGGATGCGTAAATTTCAAGAATGCGTTTCGAGATCAAATACCGCAAATCTTCTTTTTGCTGTATAGGCTTGGCGGTATCATCGGTATCGATCTCAAGGATTAAAGAGTAGGCATGATCCAGTGCTTCAAGAGCGTTTTCAAGCTCTCCTTTCTGCCAGAAATCCTGAGATGCTTCGCAAAAATCCAGGGCTTCATCAAAGATGGATTGTGTTTTTCTTTCGGGGAGAGAATTTTCGGCTATCTTATTTTCATCTTTTTTATTATGTAACAAAGTTTGAGCTTGGATAGTGTTTTCGGCAGCAAGATTGTCAACCGGTGATGGTTTTTGCTCTTTAGGGTTTGCCTTTTCAATACATTCATTAGAATCGGCGCAGTCGGTCCGGGCCGGCAAACAATCCGCGTTTTGTGAAACCGGAATGTTGTTCAGAGTTTGTATGCATCCGCATAAGAGAAACAACAGAAAAACCGGCAGAAAAAAAAATCGTAATTTTATCATATCAAATTCCTTAAGTTATTCCATTTGATGATAACGGAAACAACGCCTGAGATGTATCAATTTTCTTTTCTCATGGCCTACTCTCCGATTACACAAAAATAACCATCCTTGTCAAGGGTTTATGTTATTGCAAAAATCAAACAAGGTCTTTAAACAGGTATCAATCGATACATCTTTCGATTGGTTTTGTAATATGTCAGTGTATTTTTTAGTTTTAAAAATACTGTCATTAGTTTTTAATCGATTTGTTTCTATGAACTAAAGGGATGTCATACAGTTGTATGGTGCAAATCGTGTGCCAAAAAAAAATATAAGCTATAAATCACCTAAAATCAACAAGATATATTATAATGTTGGTTTTAGGTGTGTTGCTTGCTATGCTATGAATTGTCAATATTCAGTTTGTTTTTGACAAAGTACGTCAAAAATATATATATAATGCGACCCGGATTCTTATTTGCATTAGGATAAATAATGTTTAAAATAATAAAAAAAGGCGATATTCTAAAGAAAACAAAGAAAATATCATCATATTTCTATATATATGCTGTTAACAGGCTAAAATAGAGGTTGATATTTATTATAGGTCTAAGTATAAATGGGGATTTATCGAGAGATCACTTTTTATGTCGTATTGACGTGTTACGGAAAATACTAAAGATTGAAGACAAGTTGCCAGAGTAGCTCAGTTGGTAGAGCGCCTCACTTGTAATGAGGATGTCGCGGGTTCAACTCCTGTCTCTGGCTCCAGGTGTGAGAATACCTTTCGGGTGGGGTTCCCGAGTGGTCAAAGGGAACAGACTGTAAATCTGTCGGCGAAGCCTTCGGAGGTTCAAATCCTCCCCCCACCACCAACCTCAAAGTAAGTCGTATGTAGGAGATTTCGATTTATATATCGGGATCGATAATTACTACATGGCTTCCTGCATGACTCTTACTGCGCTTTTTGAGGGGGATTGATATCTCTTAATAATGGTTTTTTTATGGGGCAATTATTAGCGTAACAAGTGCGGGAGTAGCTCAGTTGGTAGAGCTTCAGCCTTCCAAGCTGGATGTCGCGAGTTCGAATCTCGTCTCCCGCTCCAGAACGCAAACTGGCGGCTGTAACCCCGACAAGCCGTCCTTAGACTCGGAGAGAACACGCACAGGCTAATAAAAACCGCCCACGTAGCTCAGTCGGTAGAGCGCTTCCTTGGTAAGGAAGAGGTTCACCGGTTCGATTCCGGTCGTGGGCTCCATTATTTATTTTTTAGCAAGCAGAGTCTGTCTGATGGGATAACTTCTTCCAACAGCTTAAAGTTGCTTGCAAATAACTTTTTACGAATGCGTCAAAATTGATACGAAAAAGATAATTTTCAAAAAATCCAGGGGAGGACAAGAAGATGGCGAAGGAAAAGTTTGAGAGGACCAAGCCGCACGTAAACGTAGGTACGATCGGCCATATCGATCATGGCAAGACGACCTTGACGGCGGCGATAACCAAGCATATGGGGTTAAAGGGCATGGCTCAGTATGTTCCTTTTGACCAGATAGATAAAGCCCCGGAAGAGAAAGAGCGTGGTATCACCATAGCGACAGCGCACGTTGAGTATGAGACGGTGAATCGTCATTATGCTCATGTGGATTGTCCGGGTCATGCGGATTACATCAAGAACATGATCACCGGGGCGGCGCAGATGGACGGGGCCATTTTGGTGGTGGGTGCGGATGACGGTCCCATGCC
>JAFDEW010000512.1 GCA_019310125.1 Deltaproteobacteria bacterium
TTTATTTGACAGCAGTCAGGTCTTCGATTCCGGGTCGGGACGGACTTAACCTGACATCTTATTTCCACAGAAAAATATATGCTATAACTCTCAAATCGGATAATAAAAATGGAAAAAAGAGTGATCAAAGTAACTGCGGCAATATTTGTTAATGATGGAATGCTACTTATAGCCAAAAGAAAACCAACCGCACGATTGCCAAATCTGTGGGAATTCCCCGGAGGCAAAGTCGAAGCCGATGAAACACCGGAGGCGTGTTTAAAAAGAGAGCTAAAGGAAGAGTTTGATATTCATGTGAATGTTGGAGAATATCTCGGTTCAAATATACATACTTATGAATTTGGTACCATAGAATTAATGGCCTATAGAGCCTCCTGGGAAACGGGTGATTTCAAATTGCTGGATCATGAAGAAATCAGATGGGTATTTACCCATGAGCTTGACAAATTTGATTTTGCGCCTGCTGACAGGGCTTTTGTCGAGCAGTTAATGAATGGAGCAATTGAAATTTAATCTAAATTGGGCATTAATGCTGTACCATGGAAAAACCGTCAAAAAAAAGAAGATACATCTTTCCGATTATTTTGATATTGGTTTTTGTGTTATCACTTTTATTATTACGTTCCGTCATAATGAAATTTTCTATAATACAGACATCTCAAAGCCCCGCTCTAATAAAGACATATGGATCCTCAACCCTCGATGAATCTTCTCTGTCAAGAGAAATATTCAATGAAATAAATCGCAAAAGGCTTGAGCTGGGGAATAATCCTCTGGAATGGGATGAAAGGATTTACCAAGCTGCAAAGGCTCATAGTATAGATCTCCGGACACATGAAACCTTCTCACATCATAATGTTGAAGGCGCAAGTGTGGCAGACCGTTTAAAAAACCAAGACCTTTTCTTTCTGGTGGCTGCCGAAAATCTTTTTATGCTTAAAGCAAGCACAGAAAATATACCTGATTTTGTTGTGGAGGGCTGGATGAATAGCCCGGGCCACAGGTGGGTGATGGTTGACAGGGATAAATTTTTTACTCATGGAGCGGTTGGCGTGACTTGCGGTAACTTATCTTGTTATGTGACTTTTAATTGTGCTGATTTTATCGTCAGCAAAAAATGGACATTAAAACCGCATTATTACGTCAAGGTTAACCTGAATGATGAATCTTTTGGTTTTCAAGAATCTTACCCTGTAGATATTAAAATCCAATCATCGAGTCCCGTGGACATGTATTTTTTTGATTCACTTAGTCATATGAATGCGTTTATCAAGACAGGTTCGGACAGATCCCATGACAACATCATGAACCAAACCCATATTTCTGATAGAAGATTGGCGCAAAAAGACGCTTGCCTCTTAATCAAAAACAACTCTAATTCAATCGCTGATGTAACTTGTGAACTCATTTATAATTGACGGTCTCGTAAAAAGCCCAACTTCTGCGTTGTGCTGCATTTCGTAATCATTCAACGTACGAAAAGTACGCCTCATGATTGCAAAATTTGCACGCCTTGAATTTGAACTTTTTACGAAACCGTCTAAATCGCAGGACAGTGGATTTTTGAATAAAGATGAGCTTTTTGATTATATGTGCCGTAGCATTTACGGTTTCAGGGTTAACTCTTTTTTCAGGATTCGGGTTAGGGACGTTACTCATGCCCGCCTTTGCCCTGTTTTTTCCAATTGAAGTGGCTGTGGCGGCCACTGCCATAGTTCATCTGGCGAATAATATCTTTAAAGGGGGATTGGTTGGCAAAAAAGCCGATTCCGGTTGGTATGATAGAATACAAGAGTGCAGTGACGTTAAGTGAACTTTTTATCCTATTAGATCTCAATAAAGACGGAGAACTTTCCAGGTCGGAGCTTCATGAATCAGCCCGGCGACTGGGATGGCACTGGAATGAAGCTCCTATTTTCGCAGTTTTCGACCTCCTTACAGTACTAAACCCCGTTTCCAGAGACAACTTCATCGCTTGTATGACTCAAATTATTGAAGACCCCCAGGGCCCCTATGGTAAAGTGCTTCTGAATGCGCCCCATTTTTTATCCTCAACCATTTCACAACCAATCATAAGTTCAACCCAAAATTTAGACGATGTCCATAAAAGGAATACAAAACAGCATGGGTTAGAATCAAATGAAGAAACATGTAATAATTTTATTTTACTTCTAAAACAGACAGCCAATCTTGACGTTGCCAATACCTACCAAAATTTTTTGAAACATATGAGTATCAATCCACTTAAAATTCCGGCGGATAATTCCGCCGTGCTGATCATCGACCCTCAACGATCCTTTACAAAGGGTGCTTGGATGCAATCAATAGGTTTTAACGCCGAACTTGAAGTTAAACCGATTCAGTTGGCATTCGAGAAATGTGCTCAATTTTTAAACGAAAACCAAAGATTCATTGAAACCATGTTTACCAGATGCCCCTTTCCACCGTGTAGCTATGATTGGGATGATGCATTCACCGGTATCATCGATACTCGACAGCTTTATTTCATTAAGCCGGGGAATAGTGTATTATTCCCAAGCACAAATGGTTTCCGCGAGTGGGTTGAAAATGTTATCAATGCCGGCAAGAAAATATTAGTGATCGGAGGATGTACTTTAAACAGCTGTGTCCGAAAATCTTCCATTGAAACACAAAACTGTTTCAAAAACCGGAACCTTCAAATTATTGTGGATTTAAGCATGTCCGGAGCGCGTACAAGCAACTACATGCATTCTTCATTGTATGGTGGTTTTTCTGCGGTTGAATCGGCGATTCGTGAAATGATTGGTGCAGGGGTGCGGGTAGCCCAATATGTAGACTTGATATAGGGATAGTGACCGGTCTCCATTGGTCCGGTGAAAGTTGTCGCTGTATCAATAAGGACTTTGTCACCTTAGCCAAACATGTAGTTTTGCCACTCCTTAATCAAAAACAATGGGTAGGAAAAGAATTTAATTCCATCCGGCAAACCACCCCCGTGTCTCAGATTCTCCTTGAACTTGACCGCAGATTGAGCGATACCTTTCAGGGCGTAAGCTGATCCGAGAGAGCAAAACCACAGGAATAGCGAGCTATTTCGAGGCCAATTTTATAAGATCGGGTGCGAGTGAGGTATCAGCCAAAGATGGGCTGAAGCTGAGATGTGAAAATGTGAAGTTATTTTTTCGCGAGCCCTTATGTGAATGGATCTTCCTTACAGCTTTTCCGTCATGATACGAGAGCCTATTAGAAATGGAGATGGGGTTTGTTGGCGCAATTATTTTCATTTATGGAAGATAGATAAGATGGGCTTATCCAACTAAGACAAAAATTGCTTTTTTCCATGTCTCTGAATTTGGGAGAATTGTTGGCACCCGCAAGGGCGATACCGGAACGTAACAGGGGATTTTGGATCTTGACCTTCTTTCCTTTTGGCTTGGAATAATCGTATATGACCTGCAAACCCCTTTTATCCGCCAAAGTCCTCAGGTCCAAATCGTTCAGGAAAAAGCCGTGGGCGAAGTCCGCCTGCTCGCCGGGGAGAGAGTGGTTCCCACCGGCGGGATCGGCCTTACTTCCGACGGGCCGCCTGCTAACTGTCCGATGCGGGCCCCCCGGCCGGAGGAGTTGCAGACAGCCCGGCCTCCTTTTTTTCAGCGGGCCGGATGGGGCATACTCCCGTGGCGGCCTTGCCCGCTACGGGGTTACTGCCGATGACAGCCCGGTTTACTTCCGGGTTAATCAGATATTGAATCAGCCCGACCCGGGGCCGACGGCAATACACCGTCCCTCAGACATCTTCGGGGGCGTCCAGGCCGACGATCTGCCCCCCTCTCGCCACACAGGTGTGCACTTCGAGGGGCCGGAACAGATAGCCCCAAAGCCCGATTGTGACGATGATGGAGAGCATAACCATGATCAGCCATCGGTTATGAACGCTCGGCTCGGCCATTTTTGTTTCCTTTCGGTTGTCGCGGAGCGGTTCCTTTAGTGATCGAGACATGCCTGTCGCTCAAAGCCATGTGCCTGCTTGCCGATCTGTTCCCCTGGATTCCCGGCCTCGTTTCAAACCGGCCGGGTTTCGGCCCCGACCCGCCACCGGTCGTCGGCCGTTCGCGGCTTAAGCGGGCGGCGGTCACTCCTTCGGGATTGAATTGATAAGAACTCGCTTTTTGAGAGCAGTTAGACTGAAAAATTATATTTGTGTATGAAGCTAATATAAAACGCAATATATGAAAGTCTAACTTTTGCGAATAAAATATATCAAATTCGGACTGTAAATATCAATGCCGGATTATTTTTCAGGTACCCTAAATGAAAA